>DQVB01000372.1 GCA_015661985.1 Planctomycetota bacterium
ACCGACCGGAGAGCCGGATGCGGGAGATCCGCACGTCCGGTTCGGAGGGAGGGGAGACCGGGTAACCGGTCTTCCCTACCCCTATCAGTGTGGGGCTACAGTGTGGGCCCAGGGCTCAGGGGGCCTCGCCCCGTGATCGCCGACCGCAGCCAGCCCCAGTGCATTGAGCCCGGTGGACGGACGACACACCCGCACGCCACCCGTGCCCCCGTAGCTTACCAACCTGGAAGGCGGCCGGGAACCTTTCTCGGGCAAAAGCCGCGCGGCGCGAGTCGCCGGCACTTACAGGGGTGGCCTTTCCCCATCGGTGTCAGCTCGCGTCCGGTCGCTGGCTTGCGACCCAGGGGGCTGGTTGTTCCGCGTCGCCGCTGGCAGTACACTTCGCCATTAGATCTCAGCACCCGGATCATGCGGCGCGTGTTCTCCTTTTGTTGGCAAGTGTGCGGGGCGCACGGCAGCGGGGACCGCTTTTCGTGGACCCTCGGCCCGGTGGGCCGCCGGGTGCGGCCTTTCTCGGAAGCGCTCCAGGCCGGGCGGTCAGGTGATGAAGTGTTCTTTGGACCGCCCCGAATCGGGGGCAACATGGGAGGACCGCGTGATGGCCGAAAAGGCGCTGCATGACGTGAGGTTTGCCAAAGCGGCGGACGTGATGACCAGGGAAGTGGTGGCGATCGACGGCACGGCCACGGTGGCCGATGCGGTACGGACGATGCGCGAGCGCAAGGTCTCCAGTCTGCTGGTCAACCGGCGCAGCCAGGACGACGCGTGGGGGATCGTCACGCGCAAGGACGTGGTGAACAAGGTCGTCAACCCGGGCAAAGACCCTAGCGAAGTAAAGGTCTTCGAGATCATGACCAAGCCTCTGATCACCGTATCGCCCGGCTTGGCCCTGAAGTACTGCGCGCGGCTGTTCGCCTCGGCGGGCATCCGCCGGGCGCCGGTGTTCGATGGCAAAGAGATCATCGGGATCCTCAGCAACACGGACATCTTCAACGCCGTCCGAGTGTGAGGGCCCCCTGCGATCTGCCTGGGTCTGTGCTCCCTCGAGTCGCAGACCGACGTCGGGTTTGGGCGGAGAGCGTCTGCGCGCCGCCTGCCCCATGTCCATGGCGGCGCGCAGGCCCTTGACCAGCCCGTGGCCTGGTCAACAGCCCCCGACGCCGATCGTCAGACATCATCCGGCGGATGGTTCTGGCCGCCGAGGTGGGTCGTCGGCCACCTCGATGCTCTCCAGCACCAACTCGCGCCCGCCTTCGATGCGCACCGCGGGACTCTGGCAGTGTGGACAGCAGAAAACCACCTCGTCCAGCTCGGTTTCGGCCCCGCAATGCCGGCAGCAGCACTTGGCCGGCGGTTCGCTGATGCGCAGCTCCGCCCCTTCGACCACCGTGCCGGGGGCCAGCATTTCCAAGGCAAACCGCAGCGCGTCGCAGTGGACCCCGGAGAGTTTTCCTACGGCCAGGTCCACGCGGACGACAGGACCAGGACAGCCGAGCCGCTCCACCTCGCGGGCCACCTGCTCGATCAAAGCTTCCGCCACGGACATTTCATGCATCGACCGGCTTTCCAATCCCAACGTGGGACAGGCTCCCAGCCTGCCACCCACAACCCAAAAAGATCCGCGCCCGGCGCGCACATCGGCAAGTAATAGAGGACTCTAGCGAGGCTGCGCCTCAGACCAACTACCGCATGTGAGGCAGTGTACAACAACCCGTACGAAACTTGACTCCAATTGCTCACCCAGAAGCCCGGCTTTTCGGGAAAGCCGGGCTTCTGGGCACTGCGGCGCGGAATCTGTATCTTGCCGGCTGAAGCGGATCACACCACCGGCTATACCCGCGACATTGCTGAAGTTATCCAATCACCCCCAGGGTTGGCAAGAATCGGACGTGCTACGCCCCTGAACGTCCTTTCGCCACGCCACCACGGGCCAGGCCGAGGGGCCTTTGGCGGGCCCCGCGCACCGGACCCGCGGTCGGCCGGCCGAGATGCAGTTGACTTGTCGGGCCGCAGGGTGGTATGGTGGGCTAACGGCCAGGTGATGAAGGTGGCGGTGTGACCCGTTTGCTTGCCAACAGTGCTGTGTTTTTGGCCGTGGCGTTTCTGGCCGTCCGCACGCCGCTATGCGGGTGTGGCGTCCGCTGGGCGTGCAGCTGCGTAGACCAAACGGGGAAGACGGGCCAGCAGGGGAAGGGCTCGACAGGGGCTGCTGGCACGATGGCATCTTGGCGGGCTGCGGGGGTCGTTTTCGCGTTTTTCCCGCGTGCGGCCTGTCAAGGCCGGCTCTCCACCGGGTGTTGCCTGGGAGCCGGGGGCCGGGCTTCTCTGGGCGGCTGTTGCGAAGCGCCGCAGTGCGGTCAGCCCGTTCCGCTGGGCGTCCTGGAATCGGAGTCGATAGTTCACCTCTCTTCGGGGCGGCAGGTCTTCGAGTGGGTCGGCGGTTTGCTGGAGTCGCCGGGGTCGGCGGGCACCGAGGACTGTCTTGGCAGCAGGGGTCCAGGCTGGGGCGATGCTCTTCCCCAGGCTTTCTGGTTGGGCCGCGGGGCTTGTTGCGCGTGGCTGTCGCGGTGGCTTTTCTGAAGCGCACCGAAGGGACGTCGCAGGGGTTTTGGCGCGGCGGATTCATTCGGCTACGGGGTTGGCGGCAAGCGGTTGTGCAGA
The DNA here is from genome assembly GCA_015661985.1 of Planctomycetota bacterium. Lineage (GTDB taxonomy): Bacteria > Planctomycetota > Planctomycetia > Pirellulales > Thermoguttaceae > SZUA-1497. The sequence goes on from DQVB01000372.1 coordinate 2,662, forward strand.
CAGGCTTGGCGATCCTCTTGTCGCTGGGCTGAAAGGCCTTTGCCCGTTTGCTTGATGCCCCAGAGCAGCTGTGCGCAGTGTTCCCCTTCGCATGGTGCCGGGTCCTCCGAACCTGTACGCCTTGTGGCCCCGGCGGCTGGCGACGTCCTCTCCCGCACAGCGTTTCCATACCCCGCGGCCAATCAGGAGATCACGTGATGCTCGTACTAACCCGCAAGGTGCGTCAAGAACTGGTCATCGGCGGCGCCCTTCGTGTCGTGGTGTTGAAGGTGGATGCAAGGCGCGATGTCCGGAAAGGGGATCTCCGGAAAGAGAATGTTCGGCAAAGGGCAAATGGACGGCATGGAAATGATGGGCCGCATGAAGGGCATGAAGGCGATGGGTGGTAGGAAACCTGCCAAGCCGTTGTCGGCCTTCCCCGACGCACCGGGCATCGAGCATGTCGGAGCCTCTGACTTCTTTCTGGATCAAGTGAGCAAAATCCCGCTCAGCCCGGAGCAGCAGGCGGCCTTAGAGAGAATCCGCGACGAAGCCATGTCGGAACAGGTGGCTTTCGACGCACAGATCGAGAAAGCGGAAGAGCAGGTCGGCGAACTGACCGGCTCGGGCCATCCGGGCGCCGCGAAGATGGAAGCGAAGGTGCGCGAGATTGAGCGGCTGCGTGCCGACCGGCGCTTGGCGTTCATCCGCGCCGCGGGCCGTGCCGCCAGCATCTTGACCGACGACCAACGAAAAACGCTCACAGAGAAAAGCAGCCGATCGGCGGAAGAGCCGGCCACGCAGCCCCCTGAGCCCCGGCCGACGCCACCTGCGGCAGGAGTTTGGTCGTTTAACGGCAAGCCGAAGGTCTGGGAGCGCCCCGGCGCGCGGGTCGACCTGCGTGTCTTCGGCGCGGTACGGACGCCGACGCCCTCGGCTGGCCATTTGACCCGGCCCCTTCGGCTCGCCGTCAAACGAGCGCCTGGAAGGGGTCCCGGACACCGGCAGTTTCTTGTCTCCCCGCGCCCTGTGAAAGGCCTTTCGAAACGACAGAAAGCGACATGAACCGATTTGTTACTCTTCGAGTGTCACTGGTTCTGCTGCTGGTTATGACGTTGGCTGTCGACGCGCCCGCACAGGTATCACCCGCAGAGCATGCCGAACATCACGGAGGCCAGAGCTCAGGCGATGGGTCCCTGGGATCGCCTCGAAGCGAATTCACCTGTGCGGCGCCCCGCCGATGATGGAGGCGGTCAAAACGATGCTGGCCGAGTTGGGCGTACCGGCCGAGCAGATCCACACGGAAGATTTCGGATCGCAGCGTAAGCCGCAAGCTCGGGCGGCCGAACGAGTGGGTGTGGAGATCGATTATTCGTGCCGCGTGGGTATGTGCGGCGTTTGTGCGGTCAAGTTGCTCTCGGGCCAAGTCACCATGGAGACCGACGACGGCCTGGACCCGGACGACCGAGCCGCCGGCAAGGTCCTTGCCTGTCAAGCGAAAGCGAGCGAAGGTGTGGCGGTGGAAGCGTGAGCCATGAAAGAACGCGAGCAAGTCATTGCGACAGGTCTGACGATTCTCATGCTCATCCTCTGGTTGGGCTTCCTGGTGCATCGTTCGCCTCGGTTCGCCGGAAGTCTGGCCGGCGGGATACTGGCCGTCACGGGCAGCCTGCTGATGCTGGTTCCGCTCGCTTACGCTGCGGTTAAGCGGATCAAGCGGCTGAAGACAGCGCTGAGGCCTCATGTCTCGATGCGCACGCTGCTCACGTGGCACATTTACGCCGGCATCGTCGGGCCGACCCTGGTTTTGCTGCACACCGGGCATAAGTTCGTCAGCCCCTTAGGGATTGCCTTGACGGGGATGACGTTGCTGGTCGTGGTCAGCGGTTTCGCGGGCCGGTATCTGATGAATCAGTTGTCGACCGGGATTCGCGAGAAAAAGGCGATGCTCCGGCAACTGGAAGCAGCGTACCAGCAGGGCGCCGCTGAATTGGCCGGGCATCCGGATCGAGCGATGTTGTTGCGTCCCTTCACGGGCCTCTTCGGACGCCTGGCCGCCGCTGTGGTCGTGCGAGACGAGCCGGAACCGGCGCCGGCCGC
>DQVB01000085.1 GCA_015661985.1 Planctomycetota bacterium
CACGGCGCCGCGCTCGGCGGCCGTCGACGACCCAGCGCGGGCCAGCAAGAGGGCGGCACCGCCCCATCGGCTCGCAGATCGAAGGAACTGACGTCGGTCCATGGCTGCCTTCCTGTTGGTAGTACACCCCATGGATCTTCACTGATAGCGGACTCGGCCCGCGCTTGCAAGTTGTTGAGTCCGCCGGCCTCTGCGGCCCGCGCTCGGAGCCTTGGCCGGGCCCGTGGCCCCCGTCGGTTGTGCGTTGTAGACTAGGGCGGACCCGGCCAGCCGCCAACGGCCCCCGTCGGGCCTGCCAGCGGTTGTGGCGGAAGGCCGCTTCGGTTTTCGGAAAAGAGACGTAACAACCTGCTGATTCGGTCACGACGGAGGTGCCTGGAGCATGGCCAGCAAATCCTATCGCGTCGGCTTTGTGTCTACTCGCTTCTCGGGGACCGACGGTGTCTCGCTGGAATCCGCCAAGTGGTCGGATGTGTTGACCCAGTGCGGTTACACCTGCTTCTACTTCGCCGGCGAATCCGATCGGCCCGCCGAGCGGAGCCGCGTGGTGCCGGAAGCCCATTTCGACCACCCGGACATCCGTCGGATCAACAGGGATCTGTTCGACGACCGTCGGCGCACACCCGAGACTTCTCACGCCGTCCACAAGTTATGGCAGCACCTGAAGATGGCCCTCCGGGAATTCATCCGGGACTTCCAGCTCGATCTGCTCCTGGTGGAAAACGCCCTGGCGATCCCCATGAACGTCCCGTTGGGATTGGCCCTGACGGAAGTGATCGCCGAGACGAATATCCCCACTATCGCCCACCACCACGATTTTGCCTGGGAGCGACGCCGCTACGCGGTCACAGCTGCTGATGACTATCTACAGGCGGCCTTTCCGCCGGCCATGTCGAACATCCACCACGTGGTGATCAATTCCTTCGGTGCCCGCCAGCTGGCCTATCGCACTGGCATGCGTTCCACCCTCATCCCCAACGTGATGGACTTCGAGAATCCACCCGACGCCCCCGACGACTACTCGGCTTCGCTGCGCCAGGAGCTGGGGTTGTCGCCCGACGATGTCTTTCTCCTTCAACCGACGCGCGTCGTGCCTCGCAAGCGCATCGAACGAGCCATCGAGCTGGCCCGGCGGCTTCACCTGCCGTCGAAGCTAGTCATCTCCCACAGCTCGGGCGATGAGGGGGACGAGTACCTGACCTACCTGGCCGACTACGCCAAGGTGATGGGTGTCGAGGTCATTTTCGCTGCCGACCGGTTCGCTTACTATCGCGGCCGCACGACCGACGGCCGTAAGATCTACTCCCTGGCCGACGCGTACCAGCGGGCCGATCTGGTGACGTACCCCTCGCATGTGGAAGGCTTCGGCAACGCCTTCCTCGAGGCCATTTACTACCGCCAGCCGTTGCTGATGAGCACCTACGAGATCTTCCGCCGGGACATCGAGCCCAAAGGGTTCGAGGTTATCGGCTTTGACGAATTCATTACCCGCCAGACCATCGAACACGCCCGGCGGGTCCTCAACGACCGATCGCTGGCTGCCCGAATGGTAGAACACAACTACCAGCTCGGCCGCCAGCACTACTCGTACGCCGTCCTCCGCCAGTGCCTGCCGCGCCTGGTCCAACAAAGCTGCCAGCTGGCCTTCTGAGTGGCCACTGGCAAGATCCCCAAGGTGGGGCAGGCTTCCAGCCTGTGATGCAGAACCTCCCCCTGTCGTCCGGGCCACCCCCACGCTGCAGCCGAACGTGCCCCTTGCCGAACCGCCTCAGCCGGCCGGATCGGAAAAGAGCTCCAGGATGCGCTGGGTCCGGCCCGGCGGCGCGTGGCGATCGGCCAACAGCTCGAGCGACCGGTAGATCTTCTCCAGCCGCCCGTCGGAAGGCGCCGAGCCGCTCCGCCGCTCGGCCTCATCGTAGCGGTCCAAGGTGGCCGCGATCTCCAGCAGCCTGCAGCGGGTTTCCAGGAAGTACTGGTCCAAAACCTGCTCCGAACTCAGCATCCACGTCTCCTTTCATCAACCAATGCGCAAAGCCCAAAACGCCCCACCAGGGAACCAGGGCCTGGGCTGAGGAAGAACCCAACGGCTGAGGAAAAAGCAATTCCTGGTCGGGCGACCAGCCCACAACACCTGGTCAACGGCCCCCCGAGCCCCGGCCGAGCTTTTCCTCGTCCCCCGTCGGGCCTGTGTCCGAACCTGCGAGCATCATCGACGGTACTCCGGCCCATTTTTCCACCGAACAGCCGTCTCCCCTGGTTATTCCCGCACAAACAGCAGCCCCTTGGCACTATCCAGTTTCTCAAATCCCCCGCCCAGATCCAACCGCGGCCACAAAGGGCGCTGGCAATCTGGCGCGATTGGGAATTCTGCACAAGGCTTGGCTGCCCTCCAGCCACGGGCCGCTGCAGAGATGTGGCGTCCTGAACGGCTCGGGCCGCAATACGGCACCTTTTTGCGGGACGTCCTGAGCGGACGCTGCCCTTGTCCACTGGGAAAGACCACACATAGCCGCCCCGGCGGACACGTTTTCCGGTGTGCTGACGTTGACTGTCACAGGGCCAGCGAGGCTGTGGTACGAATCTACCGAATCGTGGCCGCCCGTTGACATCGGCGATGACGGTGTTGTGACGCTGACCCAAGACGGCTTTGTCAATGGAGTACTGACGCTATGGGCTGAGTTGACATCACCTAGCGGTACTGTGGGGGATATCGTAATCAC
>DQVB01000013.1 GCA_015661985.1 Planctomycetota bacterium
GGCCGAGTGACCTCGACGGCAGCAGCGGGCGGCCAACGGCTGATCGCTTCGCGAAGCTCTTCCGGCCCCATGGCTCGGCCGTCCCATTGGACCCGGACCACGCGGTTCCAGCGGATAGGCCGCAACAGGAAGCCGGAAGGGAGGTCGATCCTGGCCCACAGCCGCTGGCCGTCCGTTCGGCGATCCAGGGCGGCCACCAGTCGGCGGCCACTGGCCAAATCGATCCGCACCACGTCCCCCGGCTCGGGCACGCTGCCGGTCACTTCCGGCTGGGGCTGTCCGCCAGGGGTGCCAACCGTCACGCTGAGAGCCAGTAGCTGAGTCGCAAGAGCAGTGAATACCATGACGGGAAAGCAAGTTCCGGTGGAGTGGCGTCTGACGAGACACCCAGGCCTGCAAGCCGTGCGCCGGGATGCCCTGAGGAGATGCCCCGGAAAGCAGTAACTGGCGGCACTGAAAGGACTTGTACAAATACAGGAGCCTCTTCGACACGCCCACCGCGGGCCTGCAGGCGCTGCTCCGGGGCAACCCTGTGGCCGAAACGCAACCGGCCGGGCCCCAGGGGATAGCCCCAATAGTGTAGATGTTTACACCGATATAGGCATGGACGCCATGTGGTTATCCGTCACAACCGGCATGTCCTGCCCGCTGGCGAAGCGAAGGGGGGACGCGGTTGGGATGCCTGCTTGACACCCGTTGAGGTCCGGTTTTAAGATGCGCACCGGGTGTGTCGGGTCGCCACGGATCGGGCCGGTTTGTTGCACCGCATTGGGGCGGGATGTCAGTGGGTGGGCATCCCGGGCGCGGCCTGCCGCCACAGCATCGACGCAGGAGTCGACCAGATGGCCGAGTATCGACGCATCGAGATCAATGAAGTCGGCGATGTGACGGTGGTTCATTTCAAAGACCCGAAGATCATCGAGGATATGGGCATCCAGGAGTTGGGGCAGGAGTTGTTCCGGTTGATCGAGCAGGAGAACCGGCTCAAACTGGTATTGAATTTCGCGTCGGTGGACTTCCTGTCCAGTGCCGCTTTGGGGAAATTGATCACCTTGGAGAAAAAGGCCAAGGCCCTGGGCGGCACGTTGAAGCTGTGTAACATTCGTCCGGAGATATACGAGGTCTTTCTCATTACCCGGTTGAACCGGTTATTCGATATCAAGGAGGACGAGGCAGAGGCCCTGGCGGCTTTCTGAGCGCTGTTTGGTGCGACCTGGCCGCCGACGAGCGCGCCTTTGCTGGCCATGTCGTAACATTCCCCGCCCCCTCAGAACGCTTTTCGCCGGATGGCACTTGCGGGCTAGGCGCAGCGGTTATAGTGACCAGGATCGATGTCGGCTGATAATTGGATCTGGCAATTGGATCGCATCATTCCCAGTACGGCGGAAGACTGCCGGGATGTAGTCGAGGAACTGCTCGATCAATTGAGACAGCGGAATTGGGATGAGCGCGACTTGTTTGGCATCCATCTGTCGTGCGAGGAAGCGCTGATGAATGCTCTGAAACACGGCAACCGCATGGACGCGTCGAAGAAAATCGAGGTTTCCTGCCGCATCTCGGACGACAAGGTGCGCGTGGAGATTGCCGACGAGGGCGAGGGTTTCGATCCGGAGGCCATCCCCGATCCGACGGACGACGAGTACCTGGATATGCCCAGCGGCCGGGGCGTGATGCTGATGCGTAACTTCATGACCCGGGTGGAATACCTCGAGGGCGGGACCCGTGTGGTGATGGAGAAAGAGCGGAGTTGAGCGGCCTTTTGCCGGCTTCGGCTGTTCCGGCCCGCGGGGCGGGTCACCGGGCCACGGGGCGTGGCTGTAGCAGGAAAGCGGCTGGCTGGGGCCCCCTTGCGTCCCCTGAGGCCAGTGGCGCAGATTGCGGGCACTGGCCCGCCTCACCGGAGTTCGTTTCACTGCACGGGACTGTTCCTCCATGCCGAACCGATTGATCGCCATCGGGGACATCCACGGATACTCGACGGCCTTGGCCGCTCTGTTGGAGGCGATCGATCCGCGCCCAGAGGATGTGATCGTCACCCTTGGCGACTACTGCGATCGCGGGCCGGATACGAAGACGACGATCGGGATACTGATCGAGCTGGCGTCGCGATGCCGGCTCGTGCCACTGTTGGGCAACCATGACGAAATGCTCTTGGAGATCGTGGCCGGGGCGAGGTTCCTCATCGCCGACTGGCTTTCCTTTGGCGGCAACCGCACCTTGTGGTCGTACGGATGCACGTCGCCCGAGCAGTTGCCGGCGGAGCATATCGACTTCTTGCGGGGTTGCCAGGCCTCTTACGAGACGGATTCGCACTTCTTTGTCCACGCCAGCTACCTGGAACGGGTGCCGCTGGCGGAGCAGCCGCCCGAAGTGCTGCGTTGGGAGTCGCTGCGAGACCGCATGCCGGGCAGACACTATTCGGGCAAGACGGCGGTGGTGGGACACACGGCGCAGCACAGCGGCGAGATCCTGGACGTCGGCTACCTGAAGTGCATCGATACCTACTGCTACGGCGGCCGGTGGTTGACCGCTTTGGAGGTGCACAGCGGCGAGCTATGGCAGGCTGACGCCTATGGCCGGTCGAGAGGCGAGGCCCGTCGGGCGGCTGAAGGGGCCGACTGAGTTGTGGTCACTTTGTTGTGACCCTTCACGGGGCGGCGGGAACTGTAGGGTGGGACAAGCAAACGGTTTCAGCGGTGGGCCTGCAGCCGCCGCAAGGAACTGATCACCGGGCAAGCCAGCGCAGGCGGCGGGTCGAGCCCGTTTGCGCCGGCCCACCGCCACGGGCGGCGACCTTGTCCCGCCCCGCGCACCGGGCGCGAACGGATACGGCTTGTTGACCGTTTTTCTGCCCCGCGCTAGACTCGAGGAAGAGGTCAGCCATACCCCCTCCGAAGGAACGTCCCGTCCAAAGCGAGGTCTCTGATGACGGACGTCATGTCCACGGCCAAAAAGATCATTGCCAACGTGGAGCGGGTGATCGTTGGCAAGCGGCGTCAAATCGTCCTTTCCCTGGTCGCCTGGTTCTGCGAAGGCCATATTCTTCTGGAGGATGTGCCGGGGGTGGCCAAGACGATGCTGGCCCGGGCATTGGCCCGCAGCGTGGGTTGTTCCTTCAAACGCATCCAGTGCACTCCGGATCTGCTGCCCACCGACGTCACGGGTGCTTCGGTGTTCAACCAGAAGACGACGGAGTTCGAGTTCCGCCCGGGTCCCATTTTCGCCCAAATCGTGCTGGCCGACGAGATCAACCGGGCCACGCCTCGGACCCAGTCGGCGCTTCTGGAGGCGATGGCCGAAAGCCGTGTGACGGTCGACGGCGTCAGTCACCGGCTGGAACCCCCGTTCCTGGTCGTCGCCACCCAGAACCCGATCGACCACGAAGGCACGTTTCCGCTGCCCGAAGCCCAGCTGGATCGTTTCCTCATGCGATTCAGCTTGGGTTACCCGTCGATGCAGGAAGAGCTGCGGATGCTGGAGATGCTCCAGAAGGAGCATCCCTTGGAGCGGATCGGGCCGGTGGTGTCGCCCCAGGAGCTGAGGGCCTGCCAGTTGGCCGTCCGGGATGTGCACGTGGACGCGAAGGTGCGCCAGTACATTTTGCAGATCGTGCAGCAGACGCGCCGGTCTGATGACCTGAGCTTGGGGGCCAGTCCGCGGGCTACGATCGCCCTGTTTCGGGCCGCCCAGGCTTTGGCCGTCGCCTCGGGTCGCAACTACGTCCAACCGGACGACGTGAAGCGTGTGGCGTCTCCCGTGCTGACTCACCGCTTGATCCTCCGGCCCGAGAGCCGCCTGCGCAAGATCACCGCGGAACAGATCGTCGAGGACATCGTGGAAGAGGTACCGGTTCCCGTGCTCCACAAGACGGCAGGTCTGGGATGAAATGGTTCGCCGCGGTCAGCGTGCTGCTGCTTCTGGCCCTCGTTTTTCAGGCAGGGCTTTTGGCCTATGTGGTTTACGCCGTCGCGGGGATCCTGGTGACCAGCCGTTTCTTGAGCCGAGCATGGGCCGAGGGCGCGGAGGCCGAACGGGAGTGCAACCGCTTGACGGCCAACGTGGGCGACAAGGTGGCCGTGGTGATCCGGTTGCGGAACCGGACCCGCCTGCCTATCCCGTGGTTGTTGGTGGAGGACCTTTTCCCCCGCCATGCCTTTCTGCCTCCGCCGCCGCGGCTGCGCGTCGAGGGCCGGCGGCTGCAGCTGGCGTGGCTCAAGGCCCACGCGACGCGGACACTCACGTACCAGTTCACTTGCAACCAGCGGGGTTACTTCCAGATCGGGCCGCTGGTGCTGGAGACGGGTGACCTGTTCGGCCTTCACCGCCGCTTTCGCGTGCTGACCGAACCGCATTTCGTCCTGGTCTACCCCGAAGTGGTGCCCCTGGAAGGCTTCGATATCGGCTCGCGGCGGCCCATCGGCGAGGTACGGATGAGCTATCGGCTGTACGAGGATCCCACCCGGATCGCCGGCGTGCGCTGCTACCAGCCCGGCGACCCGCTGAACCGCATCCATTGGCGGGCCACGGCGCGGACCGGGACGTTGCACAGCAAGCTCTACGAACCGTCGACCATAGCCGGGGCCACCATCGTGCTGGACTTCCACCAAGACGGTTACCCGGCCGAAGGAGGGATCTACCGCTCGGAGCTGGCCATCACGGCGGCCGCTTCGGTCACTCACGCCCTGTATGAGATGAACCAACAGGTGGGGCTGGTGACCAACGGACGCGACGCGGCCGATCGCATCCGCCGAGAGGGGTGGGACTACGATATCCGCTCGCGGCAGGCGGCGCGGCGCACGGCGGGGATGCGGGAGTCGAGTGATCGGCTCCAGCCGGTCATCGTCCCCACCCAGCGGGGCGCGGAGCAGCGGATGCGGATCCTGGAAACGCTGGCCCGCGTTGAACTGACCGACGGGCTCGACCTGGTCCAGCTGGTGCGCGAAACGGCCCCCCGTATCCCTCGTGACGCCACCGTGCTGGTCATCTTGCCCCGCGTCACCGCAGAGACGGCCGTCGCTTTGGGCAACCTGCGCCGCAGCGGGTTTGCCGTCAGCGCCATCCTCAATATCTTCGAAGAACACTATTTCGCCGAAGCCGCCGGCCGGCTGGCGGCCGAAGGCGTCGACGCTTTCCAGCTGAAGGATCGCCCGGGGATCGCCTCCATCTGTCGCAGGTACGTGATGGTATGAGCCGCCGCCTGCAGAAAACGCTGATCGACTATGTGGTCATCGCCATCAACCCGGTGCTGATCATGCTGCTGATCGGCAGCTTTCTCTACTATCTGCTGGCTGTCTTTTACCAGGGCAGTTACGACGGCCGCCTGCGCTTCATCTTGGCCATGTTCATCATGGCGGCCGTGCTGATCGGACGGATTTCGATCGAGGAGGGCAAGGAACGGGCCGGCCTGTTCGCCGGGCCGCTGGCCGTGGTCACCTACCTGGCTCTGTTACGCTTCGTCCGGTTCCACGGGGGCCTGGCCGGCCTGAGCTGGCTGTTGAACCTCGTGTTCATCGGCCTGGTCTGGTGGGCGGCCCACAAGTTGACCTGGGACTGCACCGTGGTGGACGAGGAGGAAAAGGGAGAGGACGATGCCGGAGGCGAAGGCCTGCTCGATACGGCTGGGCTCGACCAGCGGCGTCGGGCGCGCCGGGGCGTGGACGCCGAACCCGAGGAGCCGGAAGGGGTGACCGGTGCCCCGTTGCCCGAAAGGCCGTGGTGGGAGCGATGGGTGCGCCGCGAGGCCCGGCCCCACGCCCCGGGCTTGGGCGTGGTCTACTTTTCCCTGGTGGCCCTGCCCATCTTCGCCTTCGGCCAGCTGTTGGTGCCAGGGGCCGAATTGGAGCTGCGCCGGTATATGTTTTTCCTCGTTGTGGGCTATGTGGCCAGCGGCCTGGGGTTGCTGATGAACACCAGCTTCCTCGGGCTGCGCCGCTACTTGCGCAGGCGGCGGGTGGAGATGCCCCCGGCCGTGGCCAGCATGTGGTTGAGTGCCGGCACGGCGCTCATCGTGGCACTGTTGGCCGCCGCTGCCCTCGTACCCCGTCCCAACGCCGAATACGCCTGGGCCGATCTTTCGTTCCACGTCGGCTCGCCGCAGCGCGGTTCCTCGCGATACGGTGTGGGCAGCGACGGGGCCGACGTGGACCGAGGAGGCCCCCGCACCGGCAGCCGACCAACTCAACGGCCTCGCGCAGGGCCGCAGGCCACACAGGTCCAAAGGGGTCAGGGCGCTGCCCGCGGGGATGAGCCTGGGCAACGCGCCGGCGGGCCAGACCGGGCCGCTCAGGAGATGTCGCCTTCGGCCCGCTCACGCTCCGGGCAATCCCGGGCGTCTGGCGACAGGACATCTCGAAGCCGATCCGGGGGAGCTCGGACCTCAGCCCAAGGTGATTCACGCCAAGACTCCGACGAACCGAGGCAAACCGAGTCCAGCGCTGCAGGTCGACCGGATCAGGGCGAGAAGGGCCGCCCGGCGGCTCGCCCGCAGCGGTCAACGGACCAGGCTCGCAGCGCTGCCAGCCGCTCGGCCGAACGACTTCAGCGGACACAACAAAGCCCAGAGCAGAGGGCGGAAACGGGAAAAGATCGGCGTGCGGGGGGCAGGGAGCCGAGAGCAGGGAGGGCGCAGGGCCGCGGTGAGCCGCAACGGGCGGAAGAGGCCCCCCGGCGAGGCGGTTCCAACTGGTTCGGCGATCGTCAGCAGCAGGACGACTCGCCCGGGGAACGGCCGCTTGCCGGAAGTGGCCCCGGCTCGTCGTTCCGTCCCTTTTCTCTCTTGGCCCGCATCGGCGGCATGCTCTTCGGGCTTGTGAAATGGGCCATCTTTTTGGCCCTCGTGGCCGTCGGGCTCTACTGGATGTGGCGTCATTGGCCCGAGATGGTCGCTTTCCTCCGCCAACTGGCCGAAACGTGGCGGGCGCTGTTGGCCCGGCTCTTCGGCCGTCGGCCGGCGCCGCCCCAAGAGGCGTCGGCTGGGGAGAAGCCCCAAGGGCCCCCGCCCCGGCCGTTTTCCGATTTCGTTGACCCGTTTCTGTCAGGCGCCGCGGAGACGTGGCCCCCGGACGAGGTGGTCAAGTACACGTTCGAGGCCATCGAGGCGTGGGCCCGGCAGCAAGAGTGCCCGCGCGGGCTGGAAGAAACGCCCCACGAATTCGCCCGCAAACTGGGCAAACACCGCAAGGAACTGGGCGAACATGCCCGGCAGCTGGCTCGGCTTTACTGCCACGTGGCCTACGCCCCCGACACACTGCGCAGGGAAAGCATCCAGCCGCTGCGCGAGCTGTGGTCCCGCCTCGAACAGGCGAGCCCCGCGCCCGCGTGAATTCGTTCTGTGCCTTCACGCGCCCAATCTTATGAAACCTCAGGCACGTACTGATTTCCGCTCCGCCCCAAGGTCTCCTCAAGAATACCCATCCGCCAGGCTCTGCTTCGCATGCCCCGCTGTGCGCTGGCCGGCGATCGGACGCCCGGCATACTCGGTCCAGCGTGAGCGGCCGATCCGGGCGGATCGATTGGGCGCGTCGGCGGCAACGCCGCGTCGCCGCGGCCTGGCAGGAGCTCCGCCCATTGTATTGCCAAGGTCGTGAAATCTCGTCTAAATGACCGTGCGCAATTGTCCAACAGACGCGCCCCGGAAAATCCGAAATCCAAATCTTCCCAAACGTACCGGTGCACCGCTAGATGCTGTGCCGCAGCCGCCGAATGCCAGCCAGTGTTTTTGTCATCAGGGTTTCGGACATTCGGATGTGGACATTCGGATTTGTCCTTGGTGGTGTCGCAGAATCCCGCACGGTGAGTTGGAATGAGTAGTGGGAGTTGACAGGAGCGAGCATGAAAGCCTGCCTTCACGCGCTGTGCCGGGCCCTGAGGGAGGCGGCCCCCAATATCCAAGACATCATCCAGTTCGGTTCGGCCGTGTACGCCGGACGCCTGGCTCGTGATGTTGACTTGCTGGTGACCCGCCGGAAGAAACCAAGCCACGTCTACCGCAACGCGCTTTCGGAATCCGGTCCGCCTGTGGACGTGGTGGTGCGCGAACCGGGCGAGCCGATTGGGGACAGGATCGCTTGGGCGGTGTGAACAACAGGAGTTCTGGTGTACGCCAAGGGAGAAACCATATCGGAAGCCAAAGAGGCGATGTGCGACATGCCGCCGACATTCCAACGAGCCCGGGTGGTTTTCGCCAGAGCCGACAGTGCCTCGGCCGATGCACAGAGGGCAACGAACGACGAGTTGAAGGACGAATGCTACAGGGACGCGTTTAATAAACTATTTGACGTTGCCCGCACGGCCGTGATGGCATATCTGAACACGGATGAAACACGGTGGGACGGGCTGCGACGGCAACTGCCCAGGCGATTTGCCCGCCGGTTCCGCAGGATCATCGATCTGCTTCACATCCAATATGCGTACGCGGGCAACTACCCGCAAGAGCGGGCGGACCAGGAGTACCGCCGGTGGCGTGCCAACGTGGCGAGGCTGGTGGATGACTTGGAGGCCGCCGTGAGCCCGTGAGAATGGTTTCGGCTCGCGGCCGCTGAGAAGCTTTTTGCGAGGCAGCCGTCTATTGGAACACCTCCCGCAGGCGTCCGGCCGCCGTCTTTGCCCCTCGGGCCAGCAGCTCCAGGAAGGCGGATCGCAAGGGCCCGACGGCCATGGCCCGTCGATACCAGGAGGACTTCTCCACAAGCCGGAAGATCCGCCCCAACGCCCGGTGGCTCAGCCGTTGGGGCTCGTCGAAGATCAAATCGCTCAGTTTGCCGCGCTCGATGGCCATCTGTACCGTGCGATCGAAGATCGTCTCCGGATAGTAGATCCGGCGTGGTCGGCGCTCCATGCGGATCGCACCGCCCCGGCAGACCGCGGCGCAGACGCCGCAGCCCAGGCAGAGCTGTTCGTCACAGATGGCGTGCCTTTGTTGCTGCCCGTCGGAGCCGTTCAGATGGATGGCCGCCACCGGGCAGACCTCGGCGCAGCGCCCGCATCCTTGGCAGCGCGATCGATCGAAACGGGCGGTCCAGGCGGACGAGACGATGGCCCCGCGCAGCCCGAACTGGCGGATCGCCTGCACCAGCCCACAACAGCAGCGGCAGCAGTTGCAGATGTAGGTCACTCCACGCTGGACGTTATCGGCCGTCTGCGCCAGTCCGGCCCGTTTGCACTGGTCCAGGATCCCTAGCGCTTCGTCCACAGACACGGGCTTGGCGTGGCCGGTACGGATCAACATGTCGGCGGCCCAGTTCAACGACAGGCAACACTCTTGGAGATGCCGGCACGCCTTGGCCAGGTGCGCCGCCTTGTGACGGCAGGCGCAGAGCGATACTCCCAGCGCCGAGGCCGAACGGATCAGCCCCGTGGCCCGCTCCCAATCAAGGATCTCCGTGTGGCCTTCGGCCGGCAAAGCCTCTTCACGCACCAGGGCGCGGGCGATCTCTGTGGGTCCCTGAAACACCTCCCGCGCGAAGTCCTCCTGGCTCAAGTACTGATCGAACAGCCGCGCCAGCTCCGTTTGAGGGATGTCATCGCGCGTGCGCATGAAGGTGAACTCATAAAAGCCCACGACCACCGGCGGCAAGCAGAAGTAGCGGATTCCTTCGTGCTCCAAGTCGACCACCAGGCCGCGGCTGGCCAGCTCCCCCAGTCGCGCGACCAATTCGTCTTGCGCCATACCAAGCTGGCGGGCGAGCCGGCCAGCTGGCGTCGGCCGACTGGGCAGCCGGCGAGCCAGGTCGGCCTCTTCAGGCGAAAACAACAGCCCGAGGATCTGCAGCAGAAGGGGCGAGTCCGGAGCGCCGGTCAAATGTCGGTCCAGCCGCCGCCCTAGCAGTTCGTACCGCCGATCCAGATTGGCCATGTGACCCACGACTGGACCTCCTTCTCCCGTAGTCCGACGAATCCCTTACCACACCGTGAGACCGTCGCAAAGCCAACGGCACATAGCACGCCTCGGCACTGGAGCAGGTTTCTTTTCCAGCCTGCAGCCTGCCATTGTCGATGGACATGCAGCGCCGTGCAATGAGAGGCCGCTGGGCACACGGAGTCGTCCCCGCCCCCGCGCCGAAGGTTGGCAACCCAGCCGGCACCGGAGGTGAGGAAAAAGTCGTACGGCAAGCCTCCTCGCTTGCCCGGAACATGAGGACCGGGACATGAGCATAGGCCCGGACACGTCTGTTGGGGCAGTATGGGTGGTGGAATCTGGGCGAACGGGACAAGCGGGGGCGCTTGTCCTACGGGACTCGCTGACCTTGGTTCGTCGCCCCACCCGGGACCGGCGGTGACGCGCCGCTACCCCCCTCGATTGGACGTATCGGCTTCGACACTTTATCGGCTTTTGAAGGCGTCCCCCGGTCGCCTCGCCGACGGGCCGCCCTCCGCGGGGCCTACGCAGAGGCTTCGCGACCGATTAACATACAGGCGTCACTGACTTCAACTAGGGCTGTTTGAGGAGGCCATTTGATGTCCGAACCAGCCGAACTGTATGACGCCATTTTGACCGGCAATGCCA
>DQVB01000100.1 GCA_015661985.1 Planctomycetota bacterium
ATGCCCCGCCGGCCAGAGCCCCGCTGGCCGGAGCCCCGCTGGCCGAACCACCACAGCCACAGCGCGTAGCTCGCCGCGAGGAGCCCTGCGTGGTAGGCCATCTCCGGGCTGCCGCCCAACGTCATCAGGGCCAAAGTGACCCCGAGGCCGGCCGCCCAACCCATGGACCGCTGCACCAGCGTCCGGGCGGCCGCCCCCATGGCCCAGGGTAGCCAAGCGGCACCCACCAGAAAGATCACGTTGCAGTACTGAAAAAGCACATTGCCACAAAGGGCGTAACTGGCCGCCGCCACCCCCGCCCCGGTCACCGAAGCGCCCCACTTTCTGGCCAACCAGTACGCCCCCCACGCCGCCAATACCAGGTGGAGCACGATGTAGATGTTGTACTGGAAGCGATACTCCACCGGCAGCCAGAAAACCAATTGGCCCGGATAGAATACACTGGCCGCCGCGTTGCCCGCCAGCGGTGTGCCCAGATTCTCGTACGGATTCCACAGGGGCACTCGCCCTGCGGCCCACTCGTGTCGGACAAATCGGAACAGCGGGTAGTAGAAATGCCCCGCATCGCGGTAGGCCAGTACGCCGTCGCCCCACAGGGCATCGGCAAAGATCCACACCAGTGCCCCTCCGATGAGGAGCAACACGGTGAATCTGGCGCGACTGTCGGCTCCAAGAGCGATCACAGGTTCCCGCCCGAGTGGAGGTTCTACGAACAACCCGACGCCCCTTTCGCTCCGAGTCTACTCGAAAGCGCCGGGCCGTCCCAGCGCCGGGCCAGCGTGCCCCCGGGGCGGAGGCCAATGGGCACCGCCCACACTCGCCGGGTGTCGTCACGCTTACCCGTTCCCAAGCCGCCTCGCCACGAATCACGACCGCCGCGCTGGCGCTGCTGGTGCACCTGGCGGTGAACGTACTTGTCTGGGCTGCCGTGGGTCCCAAAGGCTGGTTTTTCGCCTGCCTGCTGCCCTTCACGATCGCCTCAGCGGCGGGGGCCTACCTGTTCTTCGTGCAACACAACTTCCCCGACGTGCACCTCCGCCGCGGCGAAGATTGGGCCTTCGACCGGGCCGCTCTGGAGGCCTCCAGTTTCCTGAAACTGGGTCCGGTACTGAATTGGTTCACCGCCAACATCGGCTACCACCACGTGCATCATTTGAATGCGAGGATCCCTTTCTACCGCTTGCCCGAAGCGATGGCTGCGATCCCCGAGGCCCAGGCGCCTCGGGTCACGACCTTGCGCCTGCGCGACATGGTCGGCTGCCTGCGCCTTCACCTCTGGGACCCTGAGCGCCAGCGGCTGGTACCCTACCGCGAAGCGGCCGGCGCGAAGGCCCCGGCGGCTTGAGCCTCCGATAAAGGTTGCCCGAATCAGGCACGGCCCGCTGGTCAGAGGGATGGACCGTCGCGGTGCGGCGGGGCTCTTCCTCCTGCTGGTGACGCAGCAGCGGGCCGATCGGGGCTGTGCGCAGCGTCGAGTAGTGGGTGTTCAGCAGCGACTCGTCACCGATCGCCTCCATCTTGCGCCACATGCGCTTGACCATGTCGACCAGCACGGGCCGGTACCGGGGATCTTGGGCCAGATTCTGCTGTTCGTGGGGATCGTTGTCCAAGTCGTACAGTTCGTCTACACCGCCCGGAGAGAAGACGTATTTCCATTTTTTGTGCCAGACGATCCGTTGCGTGTACATGAACCGCTGGCCGAAGAACTCGGCATAGGCCTCGCTCCATTGTTCGAGGTCGGCCCTTCCTTCCAGAAGCGGCCTCAGGCTGCGGCCTTGAGCTTCGGGCGAACCGTACACCTTGGGCGGCCAGCTGATCGAGGTTCGGCGTCAGGCACGGACTGCCCGGTGTGAGGACCTCGGCCCGCGCATGGTCCGCCATGAGGATCACCACGTTGGGCCGTTTCGCTCGCTCACCGGCCGCCTCCCTCTGCGGCCGGCCCGAACCGTCGGCCCCCTGCGTTCCTTCCAAGCTCGCACCGCCGAAGCCCAACAACAGGGCTACGACAACCGCCCAGCCGCTTGCTCCGAGGCCCGTGCGGCCGCATACATTCGACAATGGCGTTTCCCTCATGGCAAACTCTCCCGCTCCAACGCCTCGGTCAGTCCCAGCCGCGCCGTTCCGGCCCATCCCACGCCATCTTAAATCGGACAACGCCGCTCTTGTAGCTTGGCTCTCCGAGCGAAGGGCATTCTGTCCAGGCCTGGTGAGCGCAGGGGCAGGGTGGGACAAGGTCGCCGCCCGTGGCGGCAGGCCGGCGAAAAAGGGGTTCGACCTGCCGCTGCCCGGTTTTGCCGCCAGATCGGTTCTTTGCGGCGAATGCAGGCTCGCCGCTGAGACTCCCCGATCGGCGCCCGTCGCACAGGGGTGTGCGAAAAGGGTAGCCGGTTGCTGGCCGGCCAGCTATCATGGGCGACGTGGCGCCCGGTCTGCGGCCGGCGCGCCGAGGGAGATGGCCGTGATGAATGCAAGTGCTCAGCTGTTGATCTGTGCCATGACATTGGGTCCGATCTGGTTCGAACGCCACGAGATCGACCAGTTCGCGGCTGGCTATCAGGTGGCCGTGGCCGACCTGACAGGCAACGGGCGGCCGGACGTGATCGCCTTGTCCACGGAAGCCAACCGCGTGGACTGGTACGAAAACCCCGGCTGGCGGCGGCACGAGCTGGCTCGGACGGCCCGGAATATCGACTTGGCGCCGCATGACGTGGACGGTGACGGGCGGCCGGAGTTGGCTTTGGCCAGCGGTTTTCATTTCGCCGACGGCACCCGCGGCGGCGAAATCCAGTGGCTGGATCAGCCCGACGAACGGGGCGCGTCATGGCGGGTCTATCCCATCGGTCGGGACCCGGTGCCGCACCGGCTCCGCTGGGGCGATCTGGATGGCGACGGCCGGGCCGAACTGGTGCACGCGCCGATCTTCGGGCCTGGTTCCCGCGGGCCGTCCCGGATGACGCCCTGCCACCTCTGGGCCTTCCGCGTGCCCGACGACCCGGGCGGACAGCAGTGGCCGGTGTGGAAGATCGACGAAACGCTCTCCGTGTTGCATGGCATCTGGGTCGGCCCGTTGGACCATGACGGCCGGGACGAGGTGCTGACGGCCAGCTTCGAGGGTATTTGGCGCTTCGATTTCGAACCGGACCGGGGATGGCGCAAGCAGCAGCTGGCCACCGGAGCGCCGGCCACCAGCGACCGACCGGGGGCCGCTCGGGGGTCCAGCGAAGTGGCTCCGGGTCAGCTGGGACCGGGGCGACCCATCGTGGCGGCCATCGAGCCATGGCACGGCCATGAAGTGGTCGTCTACTCGCCGCCGGTCGAGGCGGACGGACTGTGGCGCCGGCACGTGCTGGATGGATCGCTCCGCGAAGGCCATGCCTTGGTGGTGGCTGATTTCGACGGCGACGGCCAAGACGAGATCGTCGCCGGGTGGCGCGGAGCCGGCGGGGGCCTGGCCCTCTACGACCCGGTCGATCCAGCCGGAATGCGGTTTGTCAAGCAGCAGATCGACGGCGGGATTGCTGTGGAAGCGGCCGTGGCGTGCGACATTGACGGCGACGGACACTTGGATCTGGTCGCCATCGCAGGACGCACGAACAACCTGGTGTGGTACCGGAACCGGAGAGCCGCGCGAAAGCAATAACAGGCGGCCGCAAGCGAAGAGCGCACGACGGGTGTGTAACCCACCTCGGGGAGGTTGCAGACCTGTTCCTTCGACGTATGTGCAGAGACTGTACCGCGCACGGTTGGGCATTTCCGCGCTGGACCCGAGAACAGCTCGAGACGCGGAAAAACCATACCGTCTCCGGTGCGGAACGATTCGATCATACCCCAGACGCAGGAGGATATCATGTCGACTCATGTAGTTCGTTGGGTGGCGGGCATCTTGATGGGGGTCTGCTGTTGGGTCATGCCGGGGCGGCCGGCCGAACGGCGTCTGGAGACGGCCACACCGCCGGGACCGCCCCCGATGCCGCCCGGTGCCGTGGCCGCGAGGTATCCGCGGGTGACGCTCTCGACCTGGTACGAAGTGGATCCAGACTGGCCTCAACGCCCGCCCCACATCCGTTGGGGTGCCACACCGGGTGTGGCGGTGGACCGGGAGGACCGGGTCTGGGTCTTCACCCGGGTGGATCCGCCCGTGCAGGTCTATTCGGCCGATGGGCGATTCCTGCGCGCGTGGGGCAAAGGGTTGATCGGCCGCATGCGTAGCGGGCTGGGCTCCCACCACATCAAGATCGGTCCCCGAGGAATGATCTGGCTGGCCGACATGGCCAACCACGTCGTGCTCCAGTGCACGCCGGAGGGTAAGGTGATCAAGACGCTGGGCACACCTGGTCAGCCGGGATGCGACGCGACGCACCTGAACGAACCTACTGACATGGCCATCACACCCGATGGCGATGTGTTCATTTCCGACGGCTACGGCAACGCCCGCGTGGTCCACTTCGACGCCCAGGGGCGATTCGTTCAGGCCTGGGGAGAGTTGGGCAGCGGTCCCGGCCAGTTCAGCCTGCCCCATGCCATCGCCCTCGACTCGGGCGGCCGGCTTTACGTGGCGGACCGTAACAACGCACGGATTCAGGTGTTCGATCAACAGGGCCGGTTCCTGGCCCAATGGCAGAATCTGATCGTCCCCTGGGGCTTGTGGGTCACACCTCGGGATGAGATCTGGGTCTGTGGCTCCTCTCCCATGCATTGGGGCGATGAAGACAAACTCCTCGGCTGCCCGCCCAAGGACCAGCTATTCATGAAATTCGACACCACCGGCCGCGTGCTTCAGCTGTGGACGGTGCCGAAGGGCGAGGACGGCCAGGAAAAGCCCGGCGAACTGAATTGGGTCCACGGCATCGCTGTCGATTCCCAGGGAAACATCTATGCCACGGACATCCTCGGCCGGCGTGTGCAGAAGTTCGTGCGCAAGTGACCGGGGCTGACGGTTCCGTCCCGCCGGACGCTCGACATCAACGGCAGAGTGCAGAAAAACCGTTTTGCCCGTCCTCGCAGGACGGAGACGGGCATTCTGGTGCGTGTGCGGGCCAAGCCTTTTTTGCAGCGCGGCTGACTTGGGTGACACGTGGCACCCACTTTGGTTGCAGCCGGCGGCCGCGTTGGGTCTCGAGGCGTGCGCTTCATTCCGATTCCGGCTTGATCAGTTCCCGCTGACGCAGGATGCACCCGGCTGCAGCCAGCAGGGCGGCCGTCCCCCCGAGCAGCGCCAGCAGATGACCCCAGGCCGGCCATGGGCTGAACAGCGACAGCTGGTGGAACGCCCCTCCCAGGCTGGCCGGCGTCCACCCGGTCCATTGGGACAGGAGCGATCGCAGATGGTATTGGATAGTGAAGCGGTGGATCACTGCGGGGATGAAGCCGGTGAGGAACTCCATGATAAAGGCATAACCCACGGCCAGCACCATGGCTCGACGGAGGAAGACCACACCCAACAACACGAACAGCGCGCCGTAGGCCAGGGCCGAGAGGAGGATCAGAATCCCCAGGACGCACCACGTTTCCAGCCGGTCGGATAGTCGCATGGTCATTGCGCAGAGCGACACGCCCAGCCATCCCACAGCCGTGGTCCAGGCCACAGCAGTCAAGTACTTGCCCAACAGGACCGCCGATTTTCCGCCCGGCCGCACGGCCAGATAGGGCCACGTCGAGCCCTCCACTTCCGAGTGGATCGCTGGGATGGCCCACAGAAGCAGGCACATCAGACAGGTCAATCCGGGCAGCAGGGCGAACAGTATGCCCGGCCCCCGCGGCCCGGTTTCCAAGTCCCCGCCCTGGGTGCGAACCAGGAGCACCAGGGCCAAGGGGAAGACGGCCAACACCAGCGCGGTGGCCACCCGGGAAAGGATCATACCTCGGCGGCATTCGAAGCGGATGACCACCAGGATGCGTTGAGCCAGTTCCATGGTTTCAATCCCGCGGCTGGAGGATCTTCATTCCGCGATGGATCCTCAACAGCGCATCGAACAAGGCCTGAAGCGAACCCTCCGCCGCTCGGAGTTCAAAAACCCGCACGCCTGCCCTGTCGACCAGCTGGGGCAGCTGCCGGTACAATCGTCCCGGGCTGTCTGTGGAGACGACCAACTCGTCTCGGCCGGTCAAGCGCACGGCGTCGGCCAGTTCCGTTTCCAGGAGCTGGCGTGCCAGCCGCCTTGGCTGGTCAGCGCGCAGCCGGACCTCTTTAGGCAACTCCTCCAGCAGCGCGTAGACCTCTTCGGCGGTGCCTGAGGCCAGCAGTCGTCCGCCGCAGATGAGCAAGAATCGATCGGTTACCGCCTCCACCTCGTGCAACAGGTGGCTGGCGATCACGACACCTTTGCCCTCGGCGATCCGCCGTCTGATCAGTTCCACCATGCGGCGGCGTCCCAGCGGGTCCACGGCGGCGAAGGGCTCGTCCAGGATCAACAGCGATGGGTCGTGCGCCAGGGCCTGGGCCAGTTTGGCCCGCTGGCGCATCCCCCGCGAACACTCGCCCAACGGCCGGCGGCGGGTTTCGGCCAGTCCCACCTGTTCCAGCGCCGCCTCGGCTCGCTCGCTCGCCTCCGACCCGGAGAACCCCTGGAGCTCCAGCAGATACCGTACCCACTCAAGGGGAGTGATGTTCGGATAGAACGCGTCCTGCTCCGGGCAGACGCCCAGCCGCTGGCACAGGCGCGCGTTGTTCCAAGGAGGCTGGCCTAGCACGGCAATCCTTCCCAGCGTGGGCCGCAATTGGCCGGTGAGCAGGTTCAGCAGCGTACTTTTGCCCGAGCCGTTCGGGCCTACCAGGCCGTAGGCGCCCTGCGGAAGCGACGCGGTCAAGTCGTTCACGCCGATCACCGTGCCGTAGAGTTTCGTCACGTGCTCCAACAGGATCATCGTGCCGGCCGGGCCATCCATTTTCGGTCACACGCGCATCGGTGAAGAAACACGGTAGACGAGCACCATCAAGGAAACGATCGTAATGCCCCCCAACAAAGCGATTGAAGGCGCGACACTCGCCAAGTCCCCCTCGACACCAAACACCCAACCCTGGACCTTCCCCAGCGTATGGTACAACGACAACAACGTCCACTGTTCGTTCAGCCTCACCACCTGCGGCTCGCCCGTTTCGGCCGCAGCCTGCAAGGCCTCCACCTGGGCGCTCACCCACAACGCCGCATAGGCCACGAAACTGAACACCCAGAGGGCATACCAGGCGAACCCGGCCAGCCAGCTGCGCGTGGTCATCGAGGAGATGGCCAAAGCCAGCGTCGTCGTGGGCACAAGGAGCACGGCGGAAGCCCCCAAGATCCGCAACGGAATATCCCACGTGGTGCCGATGACGGCCAACTCGGGCGAGAGCAGCACGCCCGACACATAGAGGACCAGGGCGGGCGCCGTGGAGATCAACAGTACGAAACACCAGACCACCGCCAACTTGCCGATCACGTACTCCAGCCGGCTGATGGGCCGCGAGAAATAGAGCAGAAAGGCGCGCGAGCCCACGTCTTTGGCTACCAGGGGCGGGGCGACCATGCCGACTACCAGCAGCATCAGCAGGCCTTGGGGATGGCGAAAAAAAATCCACATGAGCCAGCACCACATGGCGTGGCGGTCTGCGCTGACGCGCAGGCCGGGCAGCAGGGCTTGCACGCGCCGCTGCGCCTGGGCCAGGGCCTGGTCCTTCGCCGTGATCGCCATAGTGGCCGCGCCGGCCATCGCCGCTCGGCGCCGAGCCGAACCCAAGTCTGCGCCCGGGGAATCGATCAGCCGGCGGGCCGTTTCGACCACCGCCTCTCGGGCCGCCTCGCGCTCGGCCCGCGCCGCCTCCATCCGCGTCAGCCACTGTTCGTAGATGAAGAAACCAGCTCCGAAATAGAACGCCGGAAGCCACGCCACCAACAACAGCCGCCGGAGCCAGGAGTTCTTCCAGGCGATCTTGATGCCCGTCTGCGCAATAACCCACCAACGCCAAACCTGAGGCGTTATGCGCCCGTGCCACCGGCGATACCCCAAATCATGGATCGGCACGATCGTCCTCCCGCACCGCGCCCAGGAAGATGGCCTCCAGCGAATCGCGGGCCGGCTGGAAGGAACGGATCCCCACCCCCAACTGGCCCGCCCACTGCCATAGCTGTTGCGCCGAGGCCGCATCGGTGTCAGCCAGTACCAATGTCCGGTCGTCCTCGCACCGGACGGCCATCCCCGCCGCACGGGCCCGCTCGGCCAGCGGACCGGCCGGCCCTGCCGTG
>DQVB01000536.1 GCA_015661985.1 Planctomycetota bacterium
CATCCGGCTCTCCGGTCGGTGGTTTTACCTCAAAGAGGATTGACAGGCGAGGCGATGGGCTGTCGTCAGGTCAAACAACCCAAGGCTCGCAAAGTAGACGTTCGGCCAACGCGATGATCTCGGCCTCGGCCGCGGCCCTGGTGTCGCCCCAGCCGGACGAGAGGCGCCCAAGACCCACGTCCCGGGGCCACTTCCGCTTCATGGCGCGGCTGGCCACAATGTATCGATAGACCAACGAGGCTGTTGGTGGGCGGACGATCCGGGAGTTTCTCTTCCGCCCTGCGCCGGCAAGAGCATGTTCCAAGGGTTGAGGGTGTTATGATGGGAGTTTCCGCTTCTCCATCGTCGGTACGATCGTGGCTGCGTCGGGAAGGCATCGCAGCGTTGCTTGTCATGTTTGCCTGTGACAGCCTGGTTGGCGCGCCGGCGCCGGAGGGGCTTTGGGCGGGTGCGGCGAAGGTGGACGTCACGGGTGAGGGGGCCGGGCCGGCTCATGGGCGGCTGTACGTGCGCGCCCTGATCTTGAAAAGTGAGGCCACGCGTGTTGTCCTCATCACCGTCGATGCGGTGGCCATCGGGGAAATCGGGTATATCGGCAGCGACTATCTACCGACGGTCCGTTCGTGGATCCAGAAGGAACTGGGGATACCGCCGACAAACGTGCTGGTTAACGCCAGCCATTGTCATGGAGTCGTCTGCCGGGACGTGGCTCAGCGCACCATCCAGGCGGTGAAGGCCGCCTCGGAGCAACTGGTTCCGGTCCGCGTCGGCGCGGGCACCGGCTATGAGGACCGTATCATGGAGAACCGCCGGCTGAGGCTCAAGGACGGCAGGGAGGCCGATGTGCGCCATGCCTACTCGATGCCGCCCGACGAAGCGGTCGCAGACGTGGGGCCGATCGACCCGGAGATCGGGGTCCTGCGACTGGACACGCCGGAGGGCCGCACCGTAGCCGTCATCTACAACTTCGCGTGCCATCCAATCCAGGGCGTTCCCAGCGGCGCGAACACGGCCGACATCACAGGCTTTGCCTCGCAGGTGATCGAAGAGAACCTGGGCGACGGCACGCTGGCGTTCTTTCTGCAGGGCTGCGCCGGGGACATCAACCCCGTCTTTTACAAGGCCGTCGACGAGCCGCGCGACGCCGAGCCCCTGGGGTACATGCTCGGGCTGAGCACGCTTCGGGCGGTCAGAAAGGTGGACCCGAAACCGGATGGCCGGCTGAAGGTATTGAACGAGCCCCTGGCCCTGCCGCGAGCCAACTACGCCCAGCGCCTCGCTGCGCTGGAGAAGCGCCGCACCAGGCTGGTCGCATCCCTGCGGGGAACCAGCTTGAGCCTGAAAACGTTTCTGCCCCTGGTGGTCAAATACCGATTGTGGCCCGAATTCCCGTCGTACTACTCGCACCGGTACCTCCACGAGGAGCGCCTGGGGCGGGAGCACCTGCGCCGCCTGGATGCCGAAAACCGCCGCAACATCGAACACTACATCCACAACATCGAGATCATGGAAGAGCTGACCCGGATCAACACCAACCTTAAACTGTTGCAGAAACACCAGGCCCAGGCGGCTGCGGCGGGAACGAAAACCATCAACGTCGAACTTGTGGGGCTGCGCGTCGGGGATTTTGTCCTGCTCACTTTTCCCGGTGAATTGAGTGTTCAAATCGGATTGAACCTCAAGAAACGATCGCCTCATGATCTGACCTTCATCGCCGGCTACACCAACGGCTACATATACTATGCCCCCACGGCCGAGCAGCTCAGGAACATGGGCGGCGCCCAGGAGGACAGCGACTGCCTGCTGGCGCCCGAATGGCAGGCCCTGTTTGAATCCAAGGCGTTGGAACTGTTGAAGCGGCTG
Organism: Planctomycetota bacterium; assembly: GCA_015661985.1. GTDB lineage: Bacteria > Planctomycetota > Planctomycetia > Pirellulales > Thermoguttaceae > SZUA-1497. Next base: position 1,864 of record DQVB01000536.1, read on the forward strand.
TAGGTTGCGGTTAACTCGAGGAGAGGGATCGGGCGGATCGATGACCCAAACGGGTGGGTATGGCCCGGGCGCCGCCGGCCGACCTGCTGCCGGCCTGGATCGATACCAACGGGCTGTACCATGGCACGTGGGCCAATACAGCGGCGGGCCAGCCGAGCCGTACCAGGTGTTCGGCTGCATCCGTGGCCTGAGCATCTACGGTCGAGCCCTGTCCAACAAGCCGCAAGTCTGACCCCGGACGCTTGTCGACTGGCCCTCTTCGCCCAGCGGCCAAGCCTTCCCACACAGCCGCTCCGCCTGCTCCCGCGCTGGGCCTGTGCCGGCCTTGGAGCGCATTCGGCTCGATCCTGGAGGTCCCACGCTTGTAAACCGGTCGACAGCCGAGGGCCGACGCTGTCGGTCCGCATTGCCTGTGGCCGCGGGCTGCGTAAGATGGTGGGATTGGATTGAAGGACCGGTGGGTTCCGTGAAACTGATTCGTGACCTAGACAACCTGCCGCCGGAGGTACGGGGCGGCGCCGTATCGATCGGCAATTTCGACGGCGTCCACAAAGGGCATGCGCGGATCGTCCAACGGTTGCTGGCCCGAGCCCGCGAGGTGGGTGGTCCTGCCGTAGTGTTCACCTTCGATCCTCATCCGATCCGGGTATTGCGGCCGCATCATGCCCCCCCTCCGTTGACGTGGACTCGCCGCAAGGCCGAGTTGCTCGCCGAATTGGGCGTCGACCAGATCATCGCTTACCCGACCAACGAAGCCTTTCTGCGGTTGGACGCGCGCCAGTTCTTCGACCGGATCGTCTGCCACAGGCTCCGGGCTCGGGTGTTGGTGGAGGGATCCAACTTCTTTTTCGGCCGCGATCGGCTGGGCAACGTCGACCGGCTGCGGGAGTTTTGCGCCCAGGCGGGGTTGACCTTGGAGGTGGTTGAACCGGTGCACATCGGGGGGCAGGTGGTTTCCAGTTCCAGGGTTCGTGCCCTGGTGGCAGCTGGTCGCGTGGACCAGGCCGCTGCGCTTTTGACCCGACCGTACCGCATCCGAGGCACTGTGATCCGGGGCGCTGGCCGAGGGATGCGATTGGGTTATCCGACCGCCAATATGAACTACGTGGAGACCCTCCTTCCGGCCCAAGGCATCTACGCAGCACGGGCAGTGGTGGGGACTGGCGGGTGGCCGGCCGCCGTCAGCCTGGGTCCCAACCCCACGTTCGCCGAAGACCCGGGCTTGACCAAAGTCGAGGTGCACATCATCGACTATAGTGGCGATCTCTATGGGCGGGAGATCGAGGTTGACTTTCTTGCCCGGCTGCGCGACATTGTCCGGTTCGACTCGCCCGCGCAGCTGGTGGCTCAGATGGAACTCGATGTCCAGGCTGCCCGGCGGGTCGTGGCCCAGCACGGGGCTTGAGGCCGGGCCCTTTGGCCCCAGGCGGCTGTACCAGGGGGCTTGGCCTTTGGGGGCTGTGCGGATACGAAGCGGATACGAACATGTGCCAACCACTCGACAGAACATCCCGATCGGGGCGGTCCCAGCGGGTCGATTGGCCTCGCTTCGTGCAACGGATCAGCGACGCGGGGCGCATTGTGTTGACCACCCACGTACGCCCCGATTGCGATGCGGTGGGCAGCCAGTTGGCCATGCAGGCGATCCTCGAGGCGTTGGGCAAGGAAGCCACGATCGTCAATGCCTTTGACTTGCCACGGAATTTGGCCTTCCTGGACGCGGACGGCCGGTTGAATCGCTTGGAGCGAGACGTACCGGCGGCGGCCATCGAACAGTACGACTTGCTGCTGATCCTGGACACCACGGCTTGGGCCCAGTTGGGTGCCATGGCCGAAGTGGTGCGCACCACACGGGTGGCCAAGGCCGTGTTGGACCATCACGTGAGCGGCGATGATCTGGGCGCCGAGCTGTTCAAGGACACAAGCGCCGAGGCCACCGGGCGGTTGGTCGTCGAGGCGGCCGACCACCTGGGAATACCGCTGTCGCCGCGGATCGCCCGGCCGGCCTTCGCCGCCGTGGCCACCGATACCGGTTGGTTCCGATTTGCCTCAACCGACGCAGAGACGTTTGCCTTGGCGGCCCGGTTGGTCCGCGCCGGGGCCTGTCCGGATGAGTTCTATCGCGTCCTCTACGAAAACGACACGATCGCCCGGTTGAACCTGATCGGTCGGGTGATGGCGCGAGCCGTCACCGAAGAGGGGGGGCGACTGATCCACACCTATATCCTCCGCGACGACTTCCTCCAAACGGGGGCAGAGCCCGGTGACAGTGAAGACATCATCAATATGACGCTGACGGTCGGCGGGACCGAAGTAGCTGTCATTCTGATCGAACGGAAGGAAGGAAACTTCAAGGTTAGTTTCCGCAGCCGCTCCCATGTGGACTGCAGTCGGTTGGCTGAGCGCTTCGGCGGTGGCGGCCACAAGGCCGCTGCTGGAGCATTCGTCCCCGGGCCTCTGTCGGCGGCTCAGGCGGAAGTGCTCGATGCCGTACGGCAGGCTATGCAGTGAACGGCTGGAGCGTCCTTGCGACGTTCACGCCACTTCGAAGCGGAAACCGAAAGCGAATGGCGCCAGCGGCGAAGCGCGGCCAGGGCACGGCCTCAAGAATGATGCACCAGGCCCCCGCCGGGCCGGTCGGTTCGTCGTTACAATGTCAGTTCATGACATGGGTGCACCGTTCGCCTATCTTTTTGGGTTGTGGGTGACAGGCTGGGAAGCCTGGCCCACGTCAGGGAGGCAGAGTGATGAGACTCCCGTGGAGGTGGCAACCGGTTGTCCTGCCAGGCGCGGTTCGTGCCGCGGGCCTGTTGGCACTGGGTTGGGTGCTCCTGTCCGGCTGCCGCCGCGTGGAAAGGCAGCCCCAGCCCGGCGGCCCCTCGCCGGACAGAGGTCCCCGCTTGGAGGTGATCACCACACGGAGCGGCATCCAGATGGTTCGCATTCCCGCGGGCCGGTTCCGGATGGGCAGCACGGCTGGCGAGAAAGACGAACGGCCCGTGCACGAGGTATGGGTGGATGCGTTCTGGATGGACCGCTACGAGGTGACCCAGGCTCAGTGGGCCAAGCTGGCCGAGAGGAACGAGTTCCTGCCGATCGATCCGTCGCATTTCAAAGGGCCGAACCGGCCGGTGGAGATGGTCGCTTGGGACATGGCGGCGTTGTGGTGCAACGAGCGATCGCGGGCCGAAGGGCTCGAGCCGTGCTATGACGAGCTGAGCGGGGAGTGCAACTTCGAGGCCGACGGCTACCGCCTGCCGACGGAAGCGGAGTGGGAGTACGCCTGCCGGGCGGGAAGCACGGGCGAATTCTGCTTCGGGTCCGATCCGGGCCGGCTGGGCCAATACGCCTGGTACGCTCGAAACGCCAGCCGGAAGACCCACCCGGTGGGGTTGAAGAGGCCAAACGCCTGGGGACTGTACGACGTGCACGGCAACGTGGCGGAGTGGTGCAGCGACCGCTATGATGCCCGGTACTA
>DQVB01000017.1 GCA_015661985.1 Planctomycetota bacterium
GACGAGACAGCGCCCCCCGGGCACTCGTGCCTCCATCGGCCAAGCATGAGGCGGAATGGCTATGGCAGGACGCTCCCGAACAGGCAACCGTGGACAGACCGACGGCCCTGTCCGTCAGTGGAGGCTTACGGCCGGGAGGCGTAAGAAGACAAGTTGACCGAAACATTGTGGTGCAGCCGTCTCGGCTGCTGGAGATTGCAGGCGGGACGCCCGGACCACAACAGCCCAAACGGCCACGTTACTCTGACACGGCTCCGTAACGGTCGAGAGGAAGGAAAAATGCACAGCCGCGAAACTTTTCCGCAGCGACGGCCTGCGGGCAGTCTCCTCCGTGGCGCTGTTGCGATAGCGCTGGCATGCCTCCTGGGAGCTTCCCGGGTTGGCGCTGGGCTCATGCCCTCCGGTCGGTCGGGGCCTTTGGCGATCTGGGACGTGTCGCTAAGCAAGACCCAGGTGGCTCGCTACGAGACGGCGGAGATCACGTTTCAGATGGAGGGCCGGTGGCGGAACCCCTTCAACCCGGATGAGGTGCGCGTGGATGCTGTGTTTACGGCGCCGGACGGGACGCAAATCACGGTGCCGGCGTTCTTTTATCAGGACTATGAGCGATCCGTTTCGGGCGGACGCGAGTCGTACCGCGCCGCGGGAAGACCGTGTTGGAAGGTCCGCTTTGCCCCATCCCAGCCAGGCCGGTACACCTGTGTGCTGGCAGCGAAAAACGGCGAGCACGAGCTGACCGTCAAGGCGCCTCCTTTCATCTGCACTACCGCCAGTGGCCGACGCGGCTATCTGCGAATCTCGTCACACAATCGGCTGTACTTCGAGTTCGATGACGGCACACCGTTTTTTGGGGTGGCTATGGACAAGGCGATGGGCCCCGTCTTCCAGTACGAGCGCATGTATAAGCGGTTCGCCGAAGCGGGCGGCAACTTCAACCGTCTCTTCTTGACGCACGGCAATTTCAACATCATGGAGCGGGTGGTGGGGCGACCGGGGCCGGATCGAGGGGCCGGGAAGTTGAATCTCGAGTACTGCTGGTGCGTGGATCGCGTCCTGGAATTGGGGGAACAGTACGGCGTGTATCACATGCTGACACTGACCAACCAGACGAACTTCCGCACCAACAACGGCGGCTGGGACGTAAACGTGTACAACGCCAAGAACGGCGGCTTTCTGAAAGCGCCGGGTGAGTATTTCACGGACGAGCGGGCTCAGCGCATCTTCCAACATCTGCTGCGATACGCCGTTGCCCGGTGGGGCGCGTCGACAAGCGTTTTCTCGTGGGACCTGTGGAACGAAGTCAGCGCGGCCGAAGGCTACCAGCCGGAGACCGCCGCCAGGTGGCATCGGCGGATGGCCCGTTACCTGCGGTCCGTGGATTGGGCAAAGCACGTGATTCACACGAACTTCGGCACCTTGAACGGGGACGCTGAGATCGACGGCCTCCCGGAGATGGAGCTGGTCTCGACGAACATCTACGCCGTGAAAGACATCGCGCACATTGCCGAAGTCTGGACCAAGCGGCTCATTGAACAATACAAAAAACCTTACATGCTCACCGAGTACGGCATCGGACACCGGATGGGCCCGGCCGGGTACGCGCCACACGATCCGGAACGAGTCATGGTGCACAACGGGTTGTGGAGCCCGCTGGTGAGCGGTAGCGCGGGCACGGGCATGGCGTGGGACTGGAACTGGCTGGACGACGAGCGTTTCTACCGGTACGTGAAGGCCGCGGCGCGATTCGTCGACGGGATTCCTTTCAGCCGCCGGGGGTGGCGGGGCATCCAGGTGGAGGCCTTCGAGTTCGCCGATGGCTCCCAACGGCCGTACTACGCCGATACGTTGGTCGAAGGCTTTCCGGGCAACTACCGCTTTCCGCCTGAGGCAGCGGAGCACGAACTGTTCACCGTGCTGGAAAACGGCCGACTGGACCGGCAGGATCTGCTCCACGCGCGGCTCGGGCGCGGCGGCGCCTGGCGGGCCCCGGCGCGATCGTTCCGTGTGTGCTACCCAGTGGATGGGCAGTTCATCGTTTACGTGCCTGAACTGACCGGAAGCGCCGATCCCGCCCCGCGGCTGAGCGTTTGGCTGGACGGGACGATCGTGCTCGAGCGGGAGCTGTTGCCTTACGGCCCTCCGGATCGCTATGACCCGCGGGCGTACTACCAGCGGTATCCGATCGACGTTCCCGCAGGCTTCCACACGATCCGGGTGGGGAACACGGGGGGCGGGACCGTGGCCACGGCCTTCGAGCTGACCAACTACGTACGTCGGGACGGTCCGAATTTGGAGGTCCGCGGCCTGCAAACCGACGATTACATCCTGCTCTGGCTGAAGCACCCGGAGTTCAACTGGATGTACCGCCGCATGGGCCTCGCCAGCGACGAGCAACCCGCCGGGCGCCTCATCCTGCGCCGCGTCTCCGACGGCGCATGGTCCGTGCTGTGGCTGGACACCGTCGAAGCCCGGCCGATTCGACGCCGAACTGTGATTTCAAAGAACGGCACCCTGGCGCTTCAGACGCCACCAACTGCCAAGAGCGTAGCTGCCCGCTTGGTGAAGGTTGACCGTCACCGGTCGATTGGCAGCCGTTAAAGGGAAGGAGTGTGTAGAGGCTTGCCGGTCGGTCCGTTTCCCTTTCACATTTCGCTCGAGGGCTTGTGGCCGCCAGAAGGCTGGGACATTTGGTGGGGGCCGTCAGTATCGTGTCTGGAGCGTGGTTCAATGGGAACGCGGCGAGAGGTACTGGGGTCGTTGGCTGTTGGTTTCGCGGCATCGATGGTTCAGCGGGGAGTCTGCGGGGCCGCCGAGGCGGAAGAGGTCCGTTCGGGCTTGGGCCTGGTGATCTACTGCTGCAGCATCCGCCAGCGACTCGAGCGCGGCAGGCCTGGTGGAGCGGACCTGGCCGATCCGCTCCAGTTCCTCAAGCACGCGCGCCGGCTGGGCGCCGGGGGGATCCAGACGCCGCTGGGGGCCCGAGACAGACAGTACACAGCCCGCCTGCGCAGTGAAGCGGAACGCTGGGGAATGTTTATCGAAGCGATCGGCCGTCTGCCCAGTGGACCTGCCGACGTCGAGCGGTTCGAAGCGGAGGTGCGCACCGCTAGACATTGCGGCGCTCAGGCCATGCGAGTGGTGATGTTGCCGGGACGGCGCTATGAACAGTTCACCTCGATGGACGAGTACCGCCGGGCGGTCCAGCGCGGGGTGCGCTGGCTGGAATTGGCCGAACCGGTCGCCCGGCGACACGGCGTACCGCTGGCCGTGGAGAACCACAAGGACCAACGCGTGGAGGAACGGCTCGAAGTGCTGCGGCGGATCAGCAGCCGGTACGTGGGCGCATGCGTGGACACGGGCAACAGCTTCGCGCTGCTGGAGGACCCGCTGGAGGTGGTCGAGGCCTACGCGCCGTGGTGCCACTCTGTGCATCTGAAGGATCAGGCGGTGCAGGAGTACGAAGAGGGATTCCTCTTTGCCGATGTACCGCCAGGAGAGGGATTCCTGCCCCTGAAGCAGATGGGCGAGAGCCTGCGCCGGGCGCGGCCGGGGATTCGCTTTTGCCTGGAGATCATCACGCGCGATCCGCTCGAGGTGCCCTGTCTGAAGGAAGCGTACTGGACCACGCTGGCCGACGTGCCTGGCCGGGACTTGGCCCGCACATTGCGCACGATCCGGGCTCGGGCCGCATCGGGGCCGCTTCCCCGGGTGAGCGAGCTGGCGCTTGACGCCCAGGCGGCGCGTGAGGAGGATAACGTGAAGCGGTCGCTTCGCTGGGCGCGTGACGAGCTGGACATTTGACGATCTTTGGATGAGCTACGTGTGCGGCTACACGCAACAACCCTCCGAGGCCGTCGCGTGACGAGCTGGACATTTGACGATCTTTGGATGAGGAGGCGCAGGTTGTGGCTATTCAGTTAAGTCGCCGCCGGTGGTTGGCCAGCAGTCTGGGCGCGGCCGGCGTGCTGGCCACGGGGCGATTGGCCGGAGCGGCTGCTACGC
>DQVB01000039.1 GCA_015661985.1 Planctomycetota bacterium
CCAACGATCGCATCGGGCTGGCCGGCATCGGCGTGGGCCGCCAAGGCAGCGGCCTGATGCACGCCGCCGCCCGTTCGGGCCAAGCCAGGATCGTGGCCATCGCCGATGTGAACCTGCCGCGGGCTGAAGAGCGGGCCAAGAAGCTGGGAGCCCAGGTGGCCTGCCAGGACTATCGCAAACTGCTGGATCGCACGGACGTGGACGCCATCATGACCGCCACACCGGACCATTGGCGCGCGTTGGTCTGCATCCACGCCTGCCAGGCCGGAAAAGACATCTACGCCGAAAAGCCCATGACACTGACCATCCGCGAGGGTCGTCTCATGGTCCAGGCGGTGCGCAAGTACAAACGGGTGTTCCAGACGGGCAGCCAGCAGCGTTCCATGGCCGCCAACCGCCACGGCTGCGAACTGGTGCGCAACGGACGGATCGGCAAAGTGCACACGGTCATCGGGCACAATTACCCCAGCCCCTGGGAGTGCGCCCTGCCGGGCCAGCCGGTCCCGCAGGGACTCGATTGGGATATGTGGTGCGGGCCGACCGAGCCGGTTGGTTACCATCCCGACCTGTACGCCCCGCGGGCCAACCCGGGTTGGATCTCCTTCCGGCCCTACTCGGGCGGCGAAATGACCGGTTGGGGAAGCCATGGCTTGGATCAAATCCAGTGGGCGTTAGGGACCGACGAAACCGGGCCGGTGGAGATCTGGACCGAAGGGGAACCTTTCGATCCACCCACGTACGCCGCCCCCGAATCGCGGGCCCGAGGCGACAGGCTCTGCAGCCATCCGATGATCTTCTACCGGTACGCCAACGGCGTGACCGTCAAGCTGGACAACGGCAATCCGGGCGGGGCCATCTTTGTAGGCGACGAAGGAAAGATCGAAATCTTCCGCGGCCGCGTCACTTCCAATCCGCCGGAAATCGCTGAAGACCCGGTGACCGACGCCAGGATCCGCCTCTACCGGAGCGACAACCACCTGCAGAACTGGCTGGACTGCATCCGAACTCGCCAAAGACCGGTGGCCGATGTAGAGATCGGCCACCGCTCGGCCACCCTCTGCCACTTGGGCAATATCGCCCGCTGGCTCGGCCGCCGCCTGCGCTGGGACCCCGTCCAGGAGATCTTTCCGGACGACCCCGAAGCCAACAGCTACCTGGATCGCGCCCGCCGCAAGCCGTACCAGCTGCCCGAAAGGATCTGAGACGTGGGCGGTCCCAGCCATCCCCGTCCGGGCCGCCGGTGCGGGGGTTGCTCGACCTTGGGCCGCCCTCGGCCGAGGAAAGAGTCGTCGCGCCGGCGCCCTGACATGACCGCACCCGGGACGAATGAGAAGCGCGCTTTGCGCTGGAGCTTTGATGGCCCAGAGACCATCTCGAAACCGGGTGAGCGAGGCTCCCGCCGAGCCGGTTTGGCCGCAGACGCTCGGGTGGGGCGGCTCGGTGAGGGCGTCGTCCTCCGACACCCCCGCTTTCCTCGTGAGACGGTTCCTCAATCTGGTGAGTCGAGACGAGCGGGAAGGCATCTCCTGCGGGAGTGGCCCGTGGGAGGGAAAGTCGTGGGGCGAGCCTCCCCGCTTGCCCGGAACATCGAGGGCGCGTCTGTTGGGGCAGTCTGGGTGGTTGAATCCGGGCAAGCGGGACAAGCGGAGACGTTTGTCCTCTGAGACCGGCTGACCTTGCTCATCGGCCCGCCCTCGGCCCAGGAGCGGCGCTGTGGTTCATCCTGACCCCCAGGGTCTGTGGCCGTGCCCTGGACGGTGCCGGAAACAGGTCTTGCGGGCAGGCCGTGAACAGTACATATTGTGGCCAGCTACCCCTCTGCAGTGCGGCATCCCTCGGATATGCAGTCCCTATGGCCCAATTGATGCTCACAACGGTTGTGCTGAGATGAGCTTATAATGGTGGGCCTTGTGGCGGGGGGAAATTTTTTCCAGGCATGCTTGACTGGTGCCGAAGAGAGTGTAGAATGCTTTCGAAGTCAGGGGCTGGCGCTTGGTCAGCCAACTTGGCTGTGTTGGGAGATCTTTGGCAATTCGGCAGCGAAGCTTGATTTGGCCCTGTTTTGGCCTGCGCGAGGCCGGAACAGCATGTTCTGGCTGCGCTTGGAGCGGCGACCGATCCGAGCGCAGGCCGGGACGAACCTTTTGATGAGGCTATCCATCCGTGTCCCTTTTTTGGGGTGCGGTAAGCCTACATACAAGTGAAGGGTTTGATCCTGGCTCAGAATGAACGTTGGCGGCGTGGATTAGGCATGCAAGTCGTGCGGGTACCCGGTTTGGTTTTCCGAGCCGGGGAAAGCGGCGAAAGGGAGAGTAACGCGTGGATTACCTGCCCCCGGGACCGGGATAGCGGCGGGAAACTGCCGGTAATACCGGATAACGTCTCCGGACCAAAGGGTGCGATTCCGCCTGGGGAGGGGTCCGCGTCCTATTAGCTTGTTGGTGAGGTAACGGCTCACCAAGGCGACGATGGGTAGCGGGTGTGAGAGCATGGCCCGCCTCACTGGGACTGAGACACTGCCCAGACACCTATGGGTGGCTGCAGTCGAGAATCTTCGGCAATGGGCGCAAGCCTGACCGAGCGACGCCGCGTGCGGGATGAAGGCCTTCGGGTTGTAAACCGCTGTCAGAGGGGAGGAAATCCACGGGGGTCATCCCCTGTGGTTGACCCATCCTCAGAGGAAGGACGGGCTAAGTTCGTGCCAGCAGCCGCGGTAACACGAACCGTCCGAACGTTATTCGGAATCACTGGGCTTAAAGGGTGCGTAGGCGGTCCGGCAAGTTGGGTGTGAAAGCCCTCGGCTCAACCGAGGAACGGCGCCCAAAACTGCCGGGCTGGAGGGAGACAGAGGTGAGCGGAACTTGCGGTGGAGCGGTGAAATGCGTTGATATCGCAAGGAACACCGGTGGCGAAAGCGGCTCACTGGGTCTCTTCTGACGCTGAGGCACGAAAGCTAGGGGAGCGAACAGGATTAGATACCCTGGTAGTCCTAGCTGTAAACGATGAGCACTGGATCGGAGGGTCCCTCATAGCCTTCCGGTCGAAGCGAAAGTGTTAAGTGCTCCGCCTGGGGAGTATGGTCGCAAGGCTGAAACTCAAAGGAATTGACGGGGGCTCACACAAGCGGTGGAGGATGTGGCTTAATTCGAGGCTACGCGAAGAACCTTATCCTGGGCTTGACATGCGCGGATGGGCCGCCCGAAAGGGATGGTCTCTGCCCTCGTGGTGAAACGCGCACAGGTGCTGCATGGCTGTCGTCAGCTCGTGTCGTGAGATGTCGGGTTAAGTCCCTTAACGAGCGAAACCCCTGTCGCTAGTTGCCAGCGGGTCATGCCGGGGACTCTAGCGAGACTGCCGGTGTTAAACCGGAGGAAGGTGGGGATGACGTCAAGTCCTCATGGCCCTTATGCCCAGGGCTGCACACGTCCTACAATGGCGGGTACAAAGGGAAGCGAACCCGCGAGGGCAAGCAAATCCCAAAAAGCCCGCCTCAGTTCGGATTGCAGGCTGCAACCCGCCTGCATGAAGCCGGAATCGCTAGTAATCGCGGGTCAGCATACCGCGGTGAATGTGTTCCTGAGCCTTGTACACACCGCCCGTCAAGCCACGGGAGTGGGGGGCACCCGAAGTCGCCAAGCTAACCCCGCACCAATTTCCGCGGAGAGGTGCGACGAACCTGGATCGCCGCGCTCTGTGGGAATTGGTGCGGGGAGGCAGGCGCCGAAGGTGAACTCCGCGACTGGGACTAAGTCGTAACAAGGTAGCCGTAGGGGAACCTGCGGCTGGATCAC
>DQVB01000539.1 GCA_015661985.1 Planctomycetota bacterium
GTGGCGCCCCTGGAGACTCTTTCGGCCTTTGCTCGCGCTGCGGCCCGCCTGACCGGCAGGCCGCCGTCGGTCGGGTCTGCGACCGCGTGCCCGTAGCCCAGCCATTCGTCGCTGGGTTCGCCAAGTCTTCGTATGCGCCGCCCCGGTGCGTAGCGACGGGATGAGGATCAGGGTTTTTCGACCCGGAGGCCGTCTTCCCCGGCCCCGGGATCATACATGCTGAGGTGGCCAGGGCGAGGCGCCCAGGGCGATGGCCGCGATGGCGAAGAGGACCATACATCCGGCCAGAGCGATGGTTTGAAGGGGGCGGGGGGCAGCCGACGCGGCTTCGAGCTGCTGGATCGTTTCCTCCAGTTGGATACCCTCGACCTCTGGCAGCGGGGCGGAGGGCCGGAGGACCGCGGCCAGGCTTGCGGCGTACGCATCGGCCAGTTCGGCCGGCACGTCGCTGCCCGGCGCGGTCAGCTGGCTGCGCAAGAATTCCTGGAGCTTGCCGTTGCCGCACGTCTCATAGGAGCAGCCGGCGCCGAAAGCGGCCACCAGTTCGGCGTGCAGCCGGGCCAGTTCTTCGAGCACTTGTGGGGAAGGCGACCAGTAGCCCTTGCGAACGGTTTCCAGCATGACGGCGGTCAGATCCTGGAGGGCGTACGGGTTTTTCTGTTCGAAGTACTCCCGCATCTGAAGCTCGTGTTCGTCTTCGATCAACACGCGATACGTTTCGTCCCACATCCCGGGGCCGATGGCCGAAGGTTGCATCACGTTCCAGCCGTACATGTTGCGTACCGTTTCGGTCAGCTTGGCGGCGGCGCTCGGGCCTTCGCGCTGGAGGCCTTTCAGATATTTGGGGTTCCACAGTGTGGTGCGGGCTTCTTCGCGGATGGCGGCCACGGCCGTGGTCGCTTTGGGGCTGCCCGGCCTGCGCAGATCGTTGAAATAGCCCGCCGGATCGCGGCCCGTGTTGTGCCGGATACTGGCCGTGATACCGCCCATGAATTCGTAGACGTGGTCCAAACTCAAGGGCCCCCAGGTGTTGGACGATCGCGGATGGATGACCACCTCGGTACCCTGCATGGCAGCGGCAAGAAGTCCTTCGTGGTACGTACCCCATGCCTCCTCGTTGCGATAGACGCCGCCCATGTTGCGCAGGTATTGCTCGGCGACCTGGGCGTCATCTTCCCAGCGGTCGCCTTTTTCCACCAGGCCCATGATGCCTGTGCCGTAGCGCTGGTTGCCGGCTGATCCGAAAATGCGTGCGGTAGACAGTCGGCGTGCTTCTTTCGGCGAAAAGCCGAGCTGCTTCAGGGCTTGTTCGGTGGCCCGGGTCCCGTCCCGCACGAAGTTGGGGATGTTTTCCTCGGGCAGACTGGCCACCATGCGGATGGCCCGGTCCAGCAGGGCGATGCGGCTGGCCCCGGCGTCGCGGAATTGACCCGACGTCTGGACCAGCACGTCGATCCTGGGGCGGCCCAACTGTTCGGCTGGGATCAGCTCGACGTCGTGGACCGTGCCGCGTGAGTTGCGCACCGGCCGCACACCGATCAAATAGAGGATCTGCGCCAAAGTGGTCCCCTTGCCGCGGATGAATTCGCTGCCCCACAACGAGAACGCCACTTGGCGGGGCCAGCGGCCCGTTTGGGCTTTGTGCCGGCGGAGGATCTGGTCGGCGAGCGTTTTGCCCACACGCCACGCCTCTTCACTGGGTGTACGCTCGGCGTTGATCGAATAGAGATTGCGCCCCGTCGGCACAGCGTCGGGATTGACCACCGGATCGCCCCCCGGCGACGAAGGGACGTAAGCGCCGTCCAAGGCGCCGAGGATCTGGTCCAGCTCGCGCTGCGGCGATTGACGCAAATGATCGGCGTATCGGTGAATGTCGTCCAGCGCTTGCAGAAAAGCCAGCTTCTTCGCCTGAGCCGCAGAGACCTTTCCCCGGCCGGCTGTTTTTCCGCTCATGGGGCCGTCGCTGAGCGAATCAGCCATACGCTGCTGCAGCTTTCGGAGTGCGGCCAGTTCCGGCCGGGAGAAACACTTCTCGGCGGTGATCCGGCCGGCCAGCACCGCGGCGACCAGGGATTGGACCAGGGCCTTGTCGTCGTCGCCGTGAGCAAGCTCCGCACCGGGTGTCTCTTGGTGGTGCGATTCGTCGTGCGGCTGATCGCGCTGTTCGTGGTGTCGTTCGTGGTCCGAGGGGTCGTGTGCTTCGCGCCGGTGCCGCTCAGAACCGGTGGCGGCATGCTCCAGCAGAAGGTCGCAGGCCGGCTCGCTGAGCATGGCAGTAACGGTTTCGACGATCTGCTGCTCGCTGTACGGCCGCCCCAGCACGTGCAGGCCGTGGGTGACTGTTCGATCCTTCAATTCGTGGACGTAGTCGTCGATTCTGGCGATTTGTTCATCACTCAGCAGCTGATCGCCGGTCGGCTCGCGCAGGTCCAAGTCTTTGGCCAGATCGAGTTGGCGAAACATGCGCGTGATCGTCTTGCGGGTTTCCCGCTTCAGTTGGGGGTCGGTCTCCGTCCGGAAGGCGTGCAGTTTTTCGTGCAGCAGGGAGAGTTGTCCGTAGAGGCCTGCGGCGGTCAGGGGTGGCGTCAGGTGGGAAACGATCACGGCACAGGAGCGGCGTTTGGCCACCATCGCTTCGCCCACGTTGTTGATGATGTAAGGGTAGATGTGGGGCAGATCCCCGATCAGGATGTCGGGCCAACAGTATCGGCTCAAGCAGGCCGACTTGCCACGGGTGAATTCCAGCGAGCCGTGGGTGCCGAAGTGGATGACGGCATCGGCCCGGAATCCGTGTTGGATCCAGAGGTAAGCGGCGATGTAGAAGTGCGGCGGGGCCTGGTCCGTGCCGTGGATGGTCTTCACCTGGTCCTCGTCTTCTCCGCCTCCTCCCACGGTCGGCTGCGGCATGATCACCACGTTTCCGAACCGGATGCGGCTGACGACCAGGTGCGGGCGGCCTTCGCGCTGCGCGACCATCTGGCGGCCCGGGATCGGTCCCCACAGGGCGATCGTTTCCTTTTGGCGTTTTTCGGGCAGAGCCTTTTGGAACCACTGCGCGTAGGTTTCGGCCGGGATCATTTCCGGCTCGGCTTCCTCGAGGAACTGCTCGTAGGAACCGATGGCCCATTGCCCGAGGGTTTTGCCTTTTTCCTGGATCAAGGCGAAGAGCGCTTCGGGGCTTTCCGGCAACGGGCCGCCCAGGTCATAGCCTTCTTTTTCCATCCGCCGCAGCAGGTTCCACAGGGACGGACAGGTTTCCATGCCGGCCGAGGACAAGGCGGACAGCCCTGGCGCCTTGTAGTAGACGATGGCGATCCGTTTTTCGGCGTTCGGCTTGCGGCGCAAGCTGAGCCACCGCATCGCGCGGTCGATCAGCCGGTCGCTGCGGTCGCGGATGACCGTGGGCACGCGGATCCCCCGCTGGTTGGGCTGGCGGGCACTGATGGCAATCGGCTCGATCACGCCGTCCAGCTCGGGCATGGTGATCGATTGGCTCAGCGCCCCGGCCGCCACCCCGCGCTGGTCGGCCAGCCACTGCTGGATGCTGGTCGACAGGCTCAACGCGCTGAGACAAGGGATGTTCAATCGGGCCAGCAGCCGCCGGGCGCGGTTGTCGGGCAGGAGGCGCCCGTGAGGAAACACGATGGCCAAATCGGGCTTCGCCTGCCGGAGCAGTTCCGGTGCGCGGCGGAAGCCGAAGATGGGGTAGACCCGAACGCCCCGACGCTCGAAGCTCTGGATCAAATAGTCAAGGGGCTCACGCTCGTACTTGTTCGCCGGCCGGGCGAATGGGCCGAAGAGGGCAACCCGCGGGGCATCGTCGGCCAGGCGAGGGGCGTGGTGGGTGATATGCCGTTCAAACGCGTCGATCGTTTCGAACCGCCCTTCACCCAAATGAAAATATCCGCACTGGGGTTTCTCGACCACCGGCGGTACCTCCACGTCGCGCCCGACCAGTTCGGCCGCCACGTAGTGGAGCAGCGCTTCGAGGTTTTCCTGCCCGCCGTGCTGAAGATACTGCTGGACGATCTCCTTCTGCCGGGCGTTCAGACTGCTCTGCTCTTCGGAGGCAGCGTCGGTGGCTCCGGTAATGATGATCTTCGCCCCGGCACGACGGGCTTGAGCCAGTGCGAGGGTTTGCGCCTCATCCAGGTTCAAACCCATGGCCCACACAAACACGGCGTCGAAGTCGGACAGCGGCGCCGAGGCCAGCTCGTCGCGCCCGAAGCGGTGCACGGCATAGGGCGTCCTGCGGCCCGCCTCCTCGAAGGCTGCCCACGTCGTGTCTCGATAACCGACAAAGGCAATGCGCACCTTGCGCAAGTAACGGTGATAAGCCGCCAGGCCGATGGCCAGGCAAACACCGAGGACGGCCAGGGCCGCCGCGAGCCGCTTGAATATCTCCGTCATGGTTTTCCCGTCTGTTCAATGGGTTGCGCGGGTGGATCGTTCACCTTGGCATTCCTCGTCGGCCTCTCCGCCGAAAGGCCGCGCTGCTTCTCCGCCGGCACGTAAACCACGCGTCCGTCCGGCAACCGGTAGGCCTTGCCCAGCAGTTCCCCCTGGCCCACGCCGATCTCGTTGGTGGCCTCGTAGTGCTTTATCTCCTTCCCTTCTTTCACGATGATCTCCATGTCGGGCCGGCCGGGGTTGGTGATCACCGTGTAGTCCTCGCCCTGCAGCAACGCAGGCAGCTGCAGGTACGACACCAGCGCCACCATCAATGCGACGGCAAAGACCATGGCCACGTCGAACAGGTTGGCCATGCCGGCCAGCGGGTTGACACCGCCGTCTCCGTCCTCGAGAAAGGCGGGCGGCCGAGCCAGCCGCGGCGATGGATCGAATGTTGCTTGCTGCTTCATGTCACTGCTCCTCAGGCTCTTGATGTGTGTTGATGCCCGTCCGGGTCGCGCAGCCTTGCAGGGCGCAGCGCCACTGGGACCTGCGTTGGCCGGGGCCGCAGACCGCGTGGCAGCCCTTGGTGAGTGAAGCTGAGCGCGCCCTGCGTGCATCTGGTGTGTTGCGTGCAGGCGAGGGTGCTTGCCCTGCGTCAGTTGCGGCGGCCGCTCACCGGCTCGCTGGCTGTCTTGCCGTTGTCCTCACGCTCGTCCGGCCCAGCGCCAAGATCCCCGTGTCCTCGCTCCGGCATCGGTCCAGATGTAACAGACGATTGGCTGCAAAAGTGAGCAACACCCCATCGGCCTGATACCAGCGCCGCTTGATGCTCAAAAGGGCGGCGCTGAGCGTGCCCACCAGCAGGCCCACCACGGTGGTGGCAAAGGCGATCACCAAGTTGCGGGACATCATCTGCAGGTCGCCGGCGGCCAGGCCGACCAGTGCCGGGCCGAGCGGAATGAGAGTGCCCATCAGGCCCAGCGCCGGGCCGGTGCGGGCCAGGCTGCCCAGGCGTTCGAGTTCGACCTTCCAGACCAGCTCCGCGTCCCGGACCACTTTCTCGACCAGCACTTCGTCGCCGCACACCTGGCGGAGCCTTTCAAGGCTCCGGGCAACCAGGCCGCCGCTGGGCAGCTCCGGCAGCGACGGGTCGCCCTGTTCCAGCGCGCGGCAGCAGGCTTCCAATGCCGCACGGCCGCTGGCCCGAGCCAGATGCTCGCGAAGCGCCCGGCCCAGCAGCCACAGCGCGCGGGCCAGGCACCACAAAAGGCCAAGCATCACGGGAATCAACAAAGACGTGGAAACCAGATAGAAAACGTTCGTAAGCCATCCCATGGGACCGTTTCTCCTGTCAACACAGTTTCCGGGACGCCGCCCGAGCAGACCGCGGCTGCCCGTCGCCCAGCGGCGGCGTCTTCGAAACGACCATTCCCATCAACACAACCGCTGCCGTTGCGGGAGCAACCTTGGCCAACAGTGCCAGCGATTCCAGATCCACAGTCCACATGGGACGCGGCAGCGGGCTCCCAAGACAAGGCACGAAGATGCACACGACGAGCAGCGTCAGGGCCAGTCCATGGTGGGCGCCGGCAAGCCCGGCGCGGGGCACGAGCATGGCTGCTGCGCTGGCGAGCGCCAAC
>DQVB01000086.1 GCA_015661985.1 Planctomycetota bacterium
CGAGGTCAACGACCACCTCGCCCGGCTTTAGATCAGCATAGGCGACCACGTTCTTCGCCCCGCCACTGGCCAGCACCGCCCCGCGCGGCAGGAAGGCGATCTCCTGGTCGGTGTAACCGATCTTTTTCAGCCTGGCCACCGCCTTGGCCCATTGCGCCGCAGCATCGTCACTGGCTTTCTTCGAGCCTTTCGCGGCCGGCCTGGCCGACTTCGTCCCGCCGGCGGTCTTCGCTGCCGATGGTGGGCCGCCCGGCTGTTGAGCGGCAGTGCAGGAGCGTCGCGCCTTAGCAGTACAGGCAGCGGCTTTCGGACCGCAAGCCTTTTCTGGCTTTTGCTCACAGCATTTCGCCGTCTTCTCACCGCTCTTGGCTGCGGCCGCCTGACAGCAGCCTTTGGCTGCCGCGTGCCTGCGGCAACAAGGCTTCTCGCTCCCGCTACCGCCGCGTGATCCGCCGAAATCCTGGGCGATCGGAAGCGATCTTGCTTGCCGGTTTTTGCGATTTCCTGGGGAGCGGAAAAGCCCTCGACAAGCTGAACGGGCCCGCTGAAAACCGAGATGCCTGGTTCAGCACCCCTATCCCTGGCGGTTTGCAGGGCTGGGGTTGAACTAACGGCCCCGCTCTGGGGCTCTATCGAGGCGGAGTTCAGCCGCTTCGAGGTCGGCCAGCACGCGTGGCCCCGCGCGGTAGTACATGGAGAACCCTTTGCCGTAGGCGCTGCCGCCGGCGCGAAGGGGGAGGGCTTCGGTGAGCACCCGGCGGAAGCGCTCGTCGCGCGTCCACAGATAGGCCCGGGCGATGCCTTCGACCATCAAGGGTGTGGCCCCGGGCGAATAGGACGTCTTCGGGCAAGAGGTGTAGCGGAACCCGTGCACCTGGTCGGAGTAGGTTTCATCCAGCAGGTAATGGGCGCCTCGGATGATGGCCTCCTTCACGCGTTGCTCGCCGGTGATCTCGTGATAGTATTTCAGACCGGAAAGCAGGATGGCCACCATGAAGCCCGCGTTGCCCCGATGGCGCGGCACGCAACGGCAATGGCCGGGGACCATCATCCGGGACCAGCCACCCAGTTGGTACGGCTGGCGCCCGGCCGCCTGGTATGCGGGCAATGGGCGCGGCTGTGTTTCCTGTGTCTGGAGCACCCGCTGGACGACTACCTTGGCTGCGTTCAGGTAGTAGGGGTCGCCCGTGGCGTGGTAGGCCGCGGCGAGCATGATCAGGTGCCAGCCGGGCGTGCGGCAGGTGGAGAAATCATAGGGCCGGCCGAGCTGGCGGCGGATGAAGAAATCGGCCACGGCGCAGCCGGTCTGGAACGATCGCCGGTCGCCGGTGAGGAAATAGTGCTCGAAATGGCCCTCCACCCAAGCGTGGCTGACAGTGAAACCGCCTCGCGGATAGCCCAGGGTGCCGGGGACGCCCCGGTCATAGTATTCGCCCACGTGGCACATCTGATGCACGTAGACCGCCCCGATTTGCCCCGGGTCGCGACTCCATTGGATCGTGTCGATATCCCTGTTATGGAGCTCGGTGACTTCCGCCAGCCAAAAGGCCGCAGGATTGCCCGACCGGATGTACTCGAGGAAAAACGCATGCTGCGTGTCGTACTCCACGTTACCCCAATTGGAACCGCGTTCGCCGTACCAGTCGCCGTAGTTGAGCATGCCGAAATCACCCTGTCGCCGGCGGGCTGCTACGTAGGCTTCCAGGTTCCTGTCGATGCCGTCTTCATACAGCCGGAACCTTTCCGAATCGCGCGGGGCCACCTCGTAAAACGCCCGGCTCTGGCAATACCACGCAGGCGGCGCCGTGGCCAACGGCGGTCGCTCGAGCGCCGCACACAGCTGGCCGCCCTCCGGCGCAAAGCAGAGGAACAAATCGTGCGTCTTGGCCATGCCCTGCTTGAGGCGATAACGCCCGCCGAGCAGGTAATAGTAGAGGTGATGGCCTTCCTGCTCGAAGGGAAACTCGTCGTACAGCCCTTCCGGAAAAGCAGGACACAGCGCGATCTGGACGACTCCGCTGTCCACGGCGAACCCTTTCGGGTAGTTCTGCCAGAAGTCGCGGAGGGCCACGGCGCAGCCCAGCTGGCCGCGCGCCACAAGGTGTCCGGCCAACCGGCCTTCGCGGACCGTTTCGCCGTGGCTGCCCAACAGAACGAACTGGTTGTCAAACTGCTGCCGCACCGCCGGCACTTCGGACGTCAGTTCCACCGTGTCGCCACCGGCCAACGGCGCTTGCCAGCTTTCGGCTTTGACGGCCAGCGGGATGCGATAGGCCAACGCGCGCAGCTCCGTGAACTTGTCCGAACCCGTGACGATCAACGTGTGCCGGATGCGCAGGAAGGGACATCCACGGTACGCTTCGATGCGCTGTTCGATCTGCATCCGTTCCACGCCGGTTGGATCCACCAGCGGCGAAACGGTCTTCACCACAGCACGGACAGGCCCGCTCTCCTCCACCTCGACCTGCGCCCCTGCGCCACGGATGTGCCACAGGCTGCCTTCCGCGTCGGTTGCCACCGTCGTGCAAGTCGAACCGGGCTTGGTGAGCGGTTTGCCCTGGCCGGTCAGCACGGCCAGATTCCCAGCCGGATCGATCCGCAACTGGATGGCCCCTGTGTCCACCACGGTACCATCGGCTGCCTGGCGGACCGCCAGGCCATTGGTCACCGCCGCGCGGCGCACTTGGCGGCCGAATTCCATTTGGTATTGGGCCTCACCATCGGCCTCCACCACCGCCTGAAAGGTGAGCAAAAGCCATTTGATGCTGCGGTCAGGCCAGCGGGCCAGCGTCGCCACTTGCAGCGGCACCTCGCGATCGTTGTGGACCAGCCGTACGTGGTCGGCCGAACCCAGTTGGCCCTGCGGCAGTGGGATACCCGTGGTGATGGGCCAGTTCCGTAGAGGGAAAGGGTGCGGGTTGCGCACCACGAGTGGCACGCGGCGGACGCCCGCCACCGTTTCCGGCTCGGGCGGTGCGGCAGCGGTGAAGGTGAAATCCTCGCTGTAAAAAGGCGATCCGTCGCGCGCCGTTCCCACCGCCCGCCCGTGGTACGTCGCCTCCGGATCGAGCCCTTCCAGAACGACACGGTGGACCAGGCACGGAGCCTGGTGCTCGACCACGTTGCCGTAGCCCATCTCCAGGCCGTACTCCAACCGCGTCGGGCAGGGCCAAGTGGTGGTCCAGGAGATGACGACCCGCCCGGGCCGGCCGACATCGCAGTGAGAAACCAGGTTTTCCACACGATAGACTACCGGGCGGACCTCGGGCGGCTGCGGCAGGAACAGCACGTTTATGATCCCGTGCTTCCCCTGAGCGCCGATGGCTCGCAATTCGACCCGCTCACCGCCACGGAATTCATGGGGCTTGTCCAACCAGTAAAGCCACGTGCGGTTGTTGTCCTGGCCGGCTACCGCCACTCCCTGGAACACCCCGTCGATATAGAGCGCCACCCGTTCGTCGCGCGAATCGTCGTACATCATGAAGCCCACATGGTAGCGACCAGCTTGCGGCGCATGGGTCCAGACGCGCCCGCCAGTCCGCTGGCGACTCACATGGGGCCAGCGCCGCGTAGTGGACAGGTCGATCTGGAACCCATCGGTCTCCAGCTGGTCGTGGGGGACCACCAGCGTCTGGTTGCTTCGCAGCACCCGGCGGACCAGATCCAGGCCGAAGGTGGCTTGGACCCGGTAGTTCTCCGTGTAGTCTGCCGGCCGCATGATCTTCGGGCGCGCACAGACGGGAATGCCACGAACCGGGTGCTTGCCGGTCGCGTCGCTCATCGACGGCGGCCTGCCCGCTTCGCTCAGCGTGTGGCAGAGCACGTACAGATCGTATCGGATCCCGTCTGCGTCATGCCGCAGTTCGATGTCGGCCGACACGATCACTTGGTTGTCCTGCACTGCGCAGGTGACGGGTGGCACAGGGGCCGTGCCGCCTTCGGGGGTGTAGCGCGTCGAGCGACTCTGGCCGCCCACCACACTGAGCATGTAATCGGTTCCGTGGTTCGCGGCCCCGGGGTGCACTTTGCGGCCCGTGGTCTCGTCGGCATCGGCGTCAACGTAGAGGTGCAATACGGTGTCATCCAGCCGGGGCGGCGCGGCCAAAGTGACTCGCCACAGGTAGCGATTACCGCCGGCATGACAGAATTCCACGAGCAAGACGTCCTTGGTTGGATCGTACGTCTTGCGATCCCGGCCGGCCCCCTCCGAGCCGTCTTCCAAAACCGGGTAGAACCGATCCGAGAGCTGCGGGTCGGTGCCCAACAGCTCTTCATGCTCATCCCAGATGCCGTCGCCGTCAGCGTCGGCACCCACTGCTGTCCCTCCGCCCACGGTGCCCACCGTCAGAGCCACCAGGGCCTGTAATGCCAATCGCCTGAGCATCCTCGAAACTCCTTCCACGACTCCAATGCTTTCCCAGGCCGGCTCTCCCCTGGGCGCGGATCGTCGGCTCCAGAACGGGAATTATCCGTGAAACGGCAGACGGGAACAAGCAACGGGCAGCCATTCCGAAAGCTTGCCCGCCTCTTGCAAGGAGCTCTGGGCGGACAGCGAACCGCCCCGACTGGAAGAAGCCCGGCTCTCTTGGAAAACCCCGGCTTCAGGCCCCGGGCCCTTTTCGCGAGTGGTCCCCGCCTCGCCCAGACGGTCT
Source organism: Planctomycetota bacterium (assembly GCA_015661985.1). Taxonomy (GTDB): domain Bacteria; phylum Planctomycetota; class Planctomycetia; order Pirellulales; family Thermoguttaceae; genus SZUA-1497. The sequence goes on from DQVB01000086.1 coordinate 4,653, forward strand.
GCCAGCTCCGTAGCTTGCCGGCGCCGTGTTTCGGCCAGAAGTTTTCCCAGGGACCATGGATACTCCCCAGGAACCCCAAAGGACCTCCCGCCAGGCCCGTCCCGTCACGGGACCATGATCCATCCCAGCAACGGGTCCCAATAGTAGGCTGGCGTCAGGACGACAGGCGAAGCGGCCGGACTCGGGCCGATGGCAATCCGCTGCTCGTAGTTGGGCGGTCCCACCGACCAATTCTTGGGGGATTCATAGCCCACGAGCTCTGTGGTGATGGTTCCCACGGGCACGGGAATCCGTTTGGTCTCGTACGGGCCGATGTAATGCGACTCGCTCCGATTGACCCGCAATGTGTACCCTTGGCCCAGGCGATTCTCCACCACGACGGCCCCCTGGCGCTTCATCACTTGATGAACGGCTTCGTCCAGGGCCTCACGCCCGTCAGAAGACTTCATGATCGCCCGCACGTTCGGGATCGCTAGCCCATCCCGGTCATACTCGGAGATGGCCGCCAGCAGCTCTTCCTGTGAGACGTTTTGCTGCCGCAACGTGTCGATGGCCACCTGGACCTCCTTCAGCGTTTTCTCTTGCCCGGCGTACTGTTCCCGGACGACGGTCTCCAGTTGGTCCACCTGCGCCTTGAGCTCTTCAAACTCGCGCCGCGCGACCGGACCCGTCGGTGTGGATTCACTGCCAGGCACAGGAACCATCGGGCCCTGGGCGGCCGAGCTGTCTTGCTGCTTCAGCTGCTTCAACTCTTGCTGCACGGTGGCCATTTGCGCCGTCAGCTGGTTGACTTGATCTGTCAACGTCTGGACCGATTGAAGCAGCTGCTTCATCACGTCGGGACTTGCTGCCTGTTGTTCTGCCGCCGATGCACCAGAACCGACGACCAGAACCATAAGAGACACAGCCGCATGTCGGACAGTCATGGCGAAACCTCCCTCGAAATCAGCTGGCTCAGAGTGTTGTCCACTCCTGGGAAAGGCGATGCTGCAGTCTCCGTCCCGTAGCCCTCGGTCGATGTGAAATGGATATGTCGGCAATCCGGCAAACCCGCTTGGTTTCGCCGGGCCTGCGTCTGCGCCAAGATCCGCAGGCTACGAGCAACCGCTCTCATCGTCACAATACCTTGGCGGGCGGGCAGACGTCAACCGTTCGCCGCCGACCTCGGCCGATTGGCCTCCGGGTGTGTGCGCAAGGCGAAGCGGTTTTTCCGGTTGCGGTGGGTTTGACGGTTCTCGCGGCCGTGCTGGCCGGCTGAGCGGCCGAGGGCTCTCACCGGACGGGGGCGTGCGCGGATGCGGCCAGGGGAGTCAAAATTGGGGGAAACGTCCGTGGCGCAGAAAAGAAGACGCCCGGTGAGAATCCCTCGGAGGGAGCACCGGGCGTCTAGGGGGGAGCGGAATGGATTGTACGGCCGCTCGGTCTCGCCAATCGTGCACCGACAGCACAGGAGCGGAAGGGCACAGTTCTCGCTCGCCTGCGCGTTTGGAGGCCTTCACTCCGCAAGGCATCCTCCTGGGGTTCGCCCTCCCCAGCCGGCCGAACGACGTTGGACGACGTTGGACGTACCTCTAGGGTTGCCGCCGGCGACGGCCTTGGAAAGCTTGCTTCAATTCATCGGCATCGAGCAGCCCGTTACCGTCTTTGTCCAGACGATCGAAACGTTGTTTCAAAGGCTCGGGGGCTTCCTCCTTGCTGATCTTCCCGTCGCCGTCCCTGTCGGCCTGCTTGAGGCGAGCCAGCAGTCCGCGACCCTGCTGCGGACGGCGTCCAAACCGCTGGGCCAAGGACTTCAGCTCCTCAGTGTCAATGACGCCATCGGCGTTCTTGTCCAGCTGGTCGAAGCGCGCTTTGAGCGGTTCGGGCACCTCGTCCTTGCTGATCTTGCCGTCGCCGTCCTTGTCGGCCCGTTTCAGGCGAGCGACCAGCGCCGGGCCACCGCCCGCACCAGCCCTCTGGATGCGGGCCACGAAGCGCTTCAGCTCGCCTTTGTCGATCAGCCCATCCTGATCCGTATCGATGGCGTTGAACCGTCGCTTGAGCCGGTCCGGGGCTTCCTCTTTGCTGATCTTCCCGTCGCCGTCCTTGTCCGCCGCCATCATCCGCTGAAGGACGACGGCCGGCGAAGGTGCTTGGGCCGCATGGCCCCCGCGCAGCCGCTGAGCCAACTGCTCAAGCTCGGCCTGGTCGATCTTTCCGTCCCCGTTGGCGTCGAGCTTATCAAAGCGAGCCTGCATCCGTTCGGGCAGCTCTTCCTTGGTGAGTACCCCATCGTGGTTGGCGTCGGCCTCCCGGAGCCGCTCAATAATCCCGGCCGGTCGTCCAGTCCTTTTGGGCTCCTGCTGGTCAGCGACGGCCGACACATAAACCACGAACATCATCGACAAACCAAGCAAAGCGACCCGTCCCATCGTGAGAACCCTTCTATCCCCGGGTGCAGAAAGGACCAAACAGTTACTCCTACATTCGATTAAACCTCCCAGCTGCGCCGGGGTTTCGGCGGCCCGTCCGTTTTTCCAGCAGCGAGCGAACCGGTGCCGATCTGGCAGCATCTTTTGCAGATGAATTTCGTCATGGACAGCACAGACGCGCACATTACTACCACCCTGGATACACTAAACATATCATTTTGGTGGTTCACGCGCCTAACAACCGATCGCGGCGCCGTTTCACCAGAAAACGACGTACAGCGCCACGGTGGCCAAGACGACAACGAGGCCGAAGAACTTGGCTGCCCGGGAAGATTCCAGGCCGATCTTGGTCTGCACAGGCAGGCGGGCCGGTTCGGGTAAGGGTTGCGCGAGGGTCAACACCAGCAGTACGGCCGACAAGACGCCCGCGGTGATGGCCATGCGGTTGAGGAAAGAGATGTGGCTGGCTACCAGGTGGAGCAGGCCGTAGACGCCAGGGCAGAGGACGAGTCCCACGGCGCCGGCGGCGCGTGGGGTGCGCGGCACAAACAATCCGAAGAGGAACACGGTCAGCACACCCGGGGAGATGTACCCCTGGAATTCCTGGATGAAGTGGAACGCACCCTGGTATTCCGGCCGCGACAGCCTCGGGGCGAAGAGGCAACCGACCAACACGGCCACCGGGACGCAGAGCCGACCGACCAATACCAGGTTCGCCTGGGAGGCCTCTCGATGGATGTACTCCTTGTAGACGTCCATGGTGAAGATCGTGGAGGCCGCGTTGAGCATGGCAGCCAGCGAACTGACCACCGCACCCATCAGCGCAGCGATGACGAAGCCGAGCAGCCCCGGAGGGCTGAGGCCGGCCACCAGTTGCGGGAAGGCGGAATCGTAGTCGTAGCCGACCAGTTCGGTTTGGACCTCCAGTTGGCTGTTTTTCGCCAGGGCCTGTTCGATCAGTTCCCCGTTCATCTTGGCCAAAGAGTTTGCTGGGGATCCGCCGGTCGGCACGGTCACGCCGGCTACGGCTGCGTTGAACCGCAACAGCTCACTGGCCTGTTCCGGGTACAGCTCGGCGAAGTCTTTGTTGAATTCGAACAGCTTGCCGGACGTTTTCGGCCGATCTTTCACCTTCTGGAAAACAGCCAAGGTCGGCGCGTTGGTTTTCTCGCTGGCCGTCTCCTGCAGCTGGTCCTGGTACAGCGCAAAGGCGATGATCCCTGGGATGCAGACGACGAAGGGGATGATCAGCTTCAGGGCGGCGGCAAAGACCACACCGCGCTGGCCGTCGGCCAACGAGCGGGCGCCTAGGGTGCGCTGCATGATGTATTGGTTCAAGCCCCAGTAGTAGAAGTTTGGAATCCAGATACCCAGAACCAGCGCGGTCCAGGGGATCTCCGGGTTGTCGGCTGGCAGCACCATGTGCATCTTGCGGTGCTTCAGCGCCGCGAATTTCTGGCTGAAAGTCGCACCCTGTTCGACCCCCACAGCCTCACAGACCGCCTGCGGGTCCAGCCCTTCGAACCGTTCGGGGCTGTCCAAGGCTAGGAAGGCAAGCACCATGATGATTGTCCCGCCCAGGATCAGGCCGGACCCCCAAAACAGATCGGTCCAGGCGCATGCCCTCAGGCCGCCGGCCGCCACGTAGATGGCCGCCGCTATACCCACCATCCAGGCCAGCGTGGGGATGTCGATGCGATGCTTGAACAGCGTTTGCCCCGCCAACAGCGGCTCGAGTGCCTTGGCCCCCAAATAGATCACCGTGGTGATGTTGACGCACACCAACGTGACGACCATGAGCAACGACATGATCGTCCGTGCGGTATGGTTGTAACGGTACTCGAGGTATTCGGGGATCGTATAGATCCCGCTCCGCAGGAACTTGGGCAGAAAGAAAAAGGCCACGGCCACCAGGGTGACGGCGGCGATCCACTCGTAGCTGGCGATGGCCAATCCCACGTAATCCTTGGCCGCTTGGCCTGACATCCCCACGAACTGTTCGGCCGAGATGTTGGCGGCGATGAGCGAAAAGCCGATGAGCCACCAGCTCAGTCCGCGGCCGGCCAGGAAGTACGCTTCGCTGTCCCGCTCCCGCCGGCTCATCAAAACCCCGACACCGATGACGACGGCGACGAGGACCAAAAACACAACGATATCGATCCCGGTCAACCCCATGGGCGATCCTTTTCTGTTTGATCTGGTCGGCTACACAGGTCCTTTCCAAACGGCTCCTGGAGAATGGGAGCGGCCAGTCACGGCCGCGAGAGGCTCTTTTCGGTCTCGGCGATGAGCCGGTGAGCCTCCTGGGGGCTGCGGACCTCCCGCAACGCTTGTAGGAACCCGGGGGCCGCCAGCACACGGCTGAGGCGGGCCAAGGTGCGCAGGTGCCCCCGATCGGTGACCGAACAAATCAGGAAAAACACATCCGTCAATCCGCCCAGCCCTTCGCCGAAGGGGATCCCGGTAGTGGTGCAGCCCAGGGCCAGGAAGGCTTCTCCCAGGATAGCCGGCATGGGGCGCCGCGGGTGCAGGAGGGCTACGCCGTTGTCCAGCGCCGTGGGGTAGATCCGCTCGCGAGCCATTACGGCCTCCAGCATCTTCTGCGGTTCCCACAGCCAGCCGGTTCGGGTAGCTAGTTCGATCATTGCGTGGAAAACGGCGTTCCGCGTGCGGGCAGCCAGTGGAATGGCAATCGCCTCGACCGGCAGCATCTCGGCCAGGATCACTTGTTCAGGCTCTTCAGCGTTCCGCGAACGGCTGAGTACGCCCTCAACGTCCACCAGCTCATCCTCGTCAGCCAGGCCGATGCGCTGTTCGAACCAGTGGTGGATTTCGGCCCGGGAGAACCGCCATTGTCCAGCCACCTTGCGACCGGGCAACTTGCCACGGTCAGCCAGGCGGGCCACCTGGTGGGGCATCAGGTGGAGGTATTGGGCCAGGCTGTGTATGTCGAAGTCGTCGGCCATGGTTCACCTGGGCTTCGGTCCGAGTGCGCATCGAGCTCAAAGGTAATCATATTGCCCGATGGGCGTGCGTTTGTCCAGCCGATGGCGGCCGGGATGGATCCACAGGCCGATAGAGTCTCAGTGCATCACGATCGGCTCGCCATGCGCGCATGTTCGCGGGTCGCACCTGCCTGCCTGTGCGGGGCCCGCAGACAGACCGGGGCCACCCGACTGACACCCGGCGGGTATCACCCATTTTGGTTACGGCCGACGACCGCGTTGGGTGACAAACGGGGAGTGGCCGTTCACCGCGTGGGGCTGGTGAACACCTGCCCTGTCCCATGGACGCATCGCCCGTCAACGGCCTTACGTAGCCTCCTTTCGCCTTCTTTCTCGATTGCATCTTCGGTATCATGGCTGCGGATCGGGCCGGTGCCGCGTCAACCCACAGCAGCGGGACTTGCAGGGTGGGCCAGGCAGATGGTCTCAGCGGTGGGCCTGCAGTCGCCGCAAAGAACGGATCCGGGGGGCAGAACAGCGCAGCGGCTGGACCGGTCCGTTTGCGCCGGCCCACCGCCACGGGCGGCGACCTTGTCCCACCCTTCCCCGGCGCTCGCGGGGGGTGAGCGGATACGATGAATCGGGCCCATCGCAGGCTCCCCGAACCAGCTTTGAAGGAGAGGCAGCCCATGGGCTTCCGTTTTTGGAGAAGAGTCAAGATTGCCCCGGGAGTAACGCTCAACTTGAGCAAGTCGGGCGGGTCGCTGTCCTTCGGGCCGCGGGGAGCGAAGTTCACCATCGGCCCCCGCGGCAAACGGGCCACGGTAGGGATTCCGGGAACGGGCATCTTTTACACGACGACGTTTCCCAGCAGGAGGTCGTCGGCGCCAGCGAAGGGGTCGGCTCGTGCAGCCACGCCGACCGTCCCCCCGGAAGATCGGCTGACGTTGGGCTTCTTCAAGAGGCTGATCACACCGGACGAGGAGGAGGCCCTGGTCGACGGTTGCCGCGAATTGGCCATGGGGAACGAGACCAAGGCGCTGGCACATCTCCGGCGAGCCACGCACCTGGCCGACGGCGCGTATTTGGCCGGGCTCTTGGCGCTGAAGAAGTTGCGTCTGACGGAAGCGACGCGGTATTTGAAAGCGGCAGCGAAGAACCACACACGGTTGGGCAGTTACTTTTCCAAGTACGGCATTACGGCGACGATGAGTTTGCCCATCACGGACGAGGTGGCTGCGCACGTGGGCCCGGATCTTCGCGGCGTGCTGCTGGCGCTGGTCGAGGTCTACCAGCGCCGCAAGCGATGGCAGGACGCCATTGCCTGGCTGGAGCGGCTGCGGCGGCTGGAGCCGGATGACGTGGTGGTCAAGCTGTCGTTGGCCGAACTGCTGTGGGATGCCCACCCGGCGGACAAGAAGGTCTGCCGCAAGATCGTACGGTTGGCGTCCGAGGTGGAGAACCAGACGCCGGTACACACTGGGCTGATGCTGTACCGGGCGCGCGCCTTGCGTCGGCTGGGACTCCTGGACGCAGCGCGGCAGACCCTGACCGAGGCCATGCGGCGAAAGAAGGGGCGCTCTGGGGATCTGTTGAAGGCGTTGCGCTACGAACGGGCCTTGGTCTACGGGGAGCTGGGTCAACGCCGCCGGGCGCTGGCCGATCTGGAGAGGCTCTACGCCGAGGATCCGGACTACGAGGACGTGGCAGAGCGATTGGGGTTGTGACGGGCCTGTGCCCCGGCGCGGCCACGTGGGAAGCCTTGTCCACCTGCGGCCGGCCGAATATTGTTGCGTGTGGAGACGCGGTAGGATATCCTCGCCGGAAAAGCGGTAGGGAACGAAAGGGACGTGGGTGCCGGGCGAGCCGGTTTGCTGGAAAGGCATCTGATATGGTCACAGTTCGATGGGTTGCGGCAGGTTTCGTGTTCGGCGTGGTCACGCTGGGCCCCCCGGGGGTTGGGCCATGCTGGGCTGGCGAGGGCAACTCTTCCCGCGAGCCCGTCGCGATTCCGCCGTTGGCCATACCGGGCCAGGGCGCGTATGTGGAGGGCGCATTGATCTATCCGCTCGACGATCGGCCCACGCCGCAATGTCATGCGTCGACGATCGTCCAGACCCCATCGGGACTGGTGGCCGCGTGGTTCGGCGGCACGCACGAGGGCAACCCGGACGTGGGCATTTGGGTCTCGCGTCACGACGGCCGGGCGTGGAGCCGGCCCGTCGAGGTGGCCGAGGGCGTCCAGTCGCCCGAACGGCGCCATCCGTGCTGGAACCCCGTACTCTTTCTGCCTTCGGGCGGGCCCCTTGTGTTGTTCTACAAGGTCGGGCCGTCGCCGAGCCGTTGGTGGGGCATGTTGATCACGTCGGGCGACCATGGCCGCAGCTGGTCCGAACCCCGCCGGTTGGGCCGCGACCCGGCCGTCGGCCCTTTGATCGGCCCGGTCAAGGACAAACCGGTGGAGCTGTCCGACGGGGCGCTGGTGTGTCCGTCGAGCACGGAACACGCGGGGTGGCGAGTGCACTTTGAATTGACGGCCGACTTGTACAAGACGTGTCGCGTCGCGGGGCCGATCGACGACGGCGAGCGTTTCGGGGCGATCCAGCCGACCATCTTGATGCACCCAGGCGGCCGGCTGCAGGCGCTTTGCCGCAGCCGCAGGGGGGTCATCGTGCAGACGTGGTCGGCCGACGGCGGACGCAGCTGGAGCCCGCTGGCGGCCACATCGCTTCCCAACCCCAATGCCGGGATCGACGCCGTGACGCTCCGAGACGGCCGCCACCTGCTGGTTTACAACCACACCACGCGCGGCGGTCCCTTCCCGTCCGGCCGCAATATGCTGAACGTGGCCCTCTCCCGCGACGGCCGCCAATGGCGACCGGTCCTGACGCTGGAACGCTCCGAGGGGGAATACTCGTATCCAGCGGTGATCCAGGCTTCGGACGGGCGAGTGCACGTCACCTACACGTACCGGCGCCGGTCGATCAAGCACGTCGTGCTCGATCCGACACGGCTGGAGCTGTGAAGTTTCGCTCCGCCGGGCGCCCCTTTGCTCGGCAGGCTCTGGCCACCGGAAACCATCCCGGCTGCCGATAGACGCATCAAGAAGTGCCCGAGCAGTACAGGAGTCGAGCACGATGAGAAGAAGCAGAGATGAGCGATGGTTATGGGGGCTCTTGGGGGCTGTGCTGTTGGCCGCGGCGTTGGTCTGGTCCCAGCGGGCCGGCGGGGCTGAGGCGGCCCGGACAGTACCGGTGGGCGTGGCCAAGATCGACATCACGCCTCGATGGCCCGTGCGGATGTACGGTTATGCGGCCCGGAAGATCGAGTCGGAGGGCGTGGCCGGGCCGCTCAAGGCCACGGCCCTGGCCATCGGCTCGGACGAAGCGGACCGGCTGGCCGTGCTGCTGGCCGTCGACTGCGGCGCCGTGCCGGCCGATATCCGCGACGAGGTTTTCCGGCGCATCAGCCGCCGATATCCCCTGCGCCCCGAGCGCTTCGTGCTGGCCAACTCCCACAACCACTCGGGCCCCAACCTGAAGGGCATGGGCTCGATGACCGGCAGCGAATACGAACATCTGGCCCGATACGCCGGCCAGCTGACCGACCGGCTGGAGCAAGTGGTGGCCGAGGCCCTGGGAAATCGCCGCCCGGGCCGATTGGCGTGGGGCCGAGGAACCGTCGGTTTCGCAGCCAACCGGCGCGTGCTCAAAGAGGGCCGGTGGGTCGGCTTCGGCGCCGTACCGGACGCTCCGGTGGACCATTCGCTGTGCTTGCTACGAGTGACGGATCGCGGCGGCAAACTGATGGCCGTGGTGGCCAACTACGCCTGCCACTGCACCACGCTGCGCGGCAACTTCACCAAGATCCACGGCGATTGGGCCGCCTGCGCTCAAGAGTATATCGAGGCTGACCAACCGGACGCCCGGGCCCTGATCACCATCGGCTGCGGCGCCGACGCCGACCCCTGCCCCCACGGCACCGTGGAGTTGTGCCGACAGCATGGCCGAGCCCTGGCCGACGAAGTCCGTCGATTGCTCGCCGGCCCGCTGCAGCCGATCGACCCCGTGCTGGCGGCGCGTCGGGCGGTCATCGAGATCCCCTTTGCTCCCCTGCCGCCGGTCGAAGAGCTCAAGAAACGGGCGGAAAAGTCGTGGGCCGTCCAACGGCTCCTGGAGCGCCTGGAGCGAGGCGAAAAGCCGCCGGCGAAACGGCCGTACCAGGTGACAACCTGGGTCTTCGGCGATGACCTGGCCATGGTGTTCCTCTCCGACGAAGTCGTGGTGGACTACGCACTGCGGCTCAAACGGGAGCTGGACGGCCGCCGCCTTTGGATCACCGCTTATGCCAACGATGTGTCCAATTACGTCGTTTCCAAACGACTCATCACCGAAGGCGGCTACGAAGTGCGCAACTCGGTCAGCTTCCTGGTTTCACACGGCCGGCCGGAGAGCGTCCAGCCGGCCATGGAGGACCGGATCGTCGAGTGCGTCAAGTCGCTCCTTCCGCCCGCTTTCCACGCAGGGGACTGAGAGCAGGCGGCGTTCGCAAGACGGTATCGAGACCCCTCGGCGGCGCGGGGCGAAACGGGCTATCGTGGCACCGTCATCTGCTGGACCGAATGGATGCGCACCGGGCCGAGCAGGCCGGAGTCGACCAGCGGCGAATCGCCGGACCACAGTCGCCAACTGGTGAACGTGTAACGGCCGGTCGGGCTGGGTTCGCCTTCGAGCAGCCATTGCGGCCACTCCTTCAGCGTGCCGTTCGGGTTGCGCTGGCTGTCTTCCGGCAGTTGCTCGTCGCCGATCAAGCGGTTGATCCACAGGTTGGCCACGGTCACTTCCAGCCGGTTCTCGCCGATCCGCGCCACCCCGGTGACATCCAGTTCGAATGGCGGCTTCCAAAGCGTCCCGAGGTCGCGGCCGTTGAGCTTCACCTGCGCGACGACTCCGACGCGTCCCAAGTCCAGGACCAGCCGTTCCGGGTACGGATCGACGATTTCTGGAATCGAAAAACGCGTGGTGTACGTGGCCGTGCCGGAGAAGTACTTCACACCGGCATCCGGGTGCTCGTTCCAAGGGATCAGCTTTTCGAGCGTGATCCTTTCCGGAGCGCCCCAGCCGGGCGCAAACCGCACTCGCCACGGGCCGGTGATGCGGATCGGCTCGGCGAGCGGCCCGATCGAAATCGTCCGCGCCCGCCCGTCGGCTTGTTGCAGGCGGTAGCGGCCGGGTTGCCCGGCGAAAAGCCGGCACCGCCCGGTGGCATCCCGGAGGAGCTTGACGGCACAGGCTTCCGGGGCGATCGGCGGCCGGCC
>DQVB01000230.1 GCA_015661985.1 Planctomycetota bacterium
GACGCCATGAGCACGGCCCGACTGTTGGGCCGCCAGGTGGCCGACCGGATCCGTCAGCTGGGGCGTCCGCGGCGCTGGTCCCCCGTGGGGCGTTGGCAGAGCTTGGCCCGCGCTTACCGTCGCAGCCGTTTCCAATACCGGTTGCAGCTTTGGCCGGCCCAACTGCGGGCCGTCTTTCCCTACGAATGGTTGGGCCTGGGCGAGGCGGCGCAGGCTCGCCTGACACAGTTGAGAAGCCAATTGACGGCCGAAAGGTGGGCTCGAATCCAGCCGCCCGGGGAGGCCGAGATGCGGATCGTCCGCCAGCGCCTGGCCACTATCCCCAACCCGCTCGGCGTTCTGGTTGCCGATGCCTTTCTGGCCGCGGATATCGCTCCCCACGAAACCCTGCGCCGCCAGGCGTTGGAGGACGCGCGCCAAGCTCTGCGGGCCGTGAGTTAGCCCGGGCGTGACGGGGCTCATTGTGGGACAATCGCTCGAGGGTCTTCTGCCGACAGCACGGGCGGTGTGGCAAGATCGCTCTCCATTTCCGGGGGGAGCCTTCGCACGGTCCCCTCCTTGCTGGCGAAATAGAGCCGCGACTGGGAAGGCCGACGGCCATGACCGTCGGCCCAGAAGCAATAGAAGTCAGGGTGGGCGTTGACCGGCCGGCGGCAGTAGGTATGGTTCAGCGAGCTGTTCCGGGTGAGTTGTTCAGCCATCTGCCAGCTGTGTCCCTGATCCGTACTGATCCACATGGCCACTTCGCCCCCGGTGTTGTACGGCTGGGGCCCTGGTTCCGTGGGACCGATGATACGCCACGAGGATCCGCTTTCCACGTAGAGTGAACCAGTGTCGTAGTTGTTGTCCGAAGTGATCGAACCGAGGATTTCCCAGCGGTGGCCGGTCCACCGGGCCGTGCGCCAGGTGCGCGGATCGTTCTGGGGGCCCGATTGCCAGCCCTTGCTGGTCAGAAAAAGGATGATCGGCCGGCCCGCCGCGTCGAAGGCCAGGTCTTTGAGATAGACATTGAGCCCTTCGGAGCGGAAGTCATGAACCAGGGCGGGGGTGTCCAGGGAAGTGAGCGGTGTGGGGACCGGTTGGCCGGAGGCGGTCTTCCACGTTCGGCCAAGGTCATCCGTTTCCAGGTAGTAGAGGTTGGTGCGCCAGTTGAGTCCTTGGGGACTGGGGTGGAAGTTGAAAGCCGTGCCCACCTTCGTGCCGCACCGGCCACTGATCTGGTAATGTCCCAGCTGGACGTGGGCCAGCATTCGCGGTCGGCTCCAGCTGATGCCGTCCGCGCTGGCCATCAGAAACAGACGCCGGCCCTGCTTGTAACGGGTGTGGAGAAACAGGAAACCGTGGCCGGGGATCCAGTGTGGCTGCGGGTACGAGAAGTTGCCTACGTAGACGCGGCGGAACGCCTCGATCGAATAGGGTTTGCCGCTCACGGAGATGTACGAAGGTCTGGCCGTCCCATGAGAACTGGAGAAAATCCAAATGTGGCCACGCTCGTCCAGGGCAATGACCGGGTTGTCGTGGGCGTCACTGGTGCGCTTGTTCAGAAGGATCGAAGGGCGCGGCACGAGTCCTGTACGGTGGTCATAGTACGAGACCATGTGCAAGAGCTCATTCTTGTCTTTTGGCCGGCCTCCGTAACAGAAGAAAGTCTTCTGCACCTTGGCGGCGTAGACGGCAAAGGGTCGGTGTTTGGCGCAGTAGGTCCCCAGGCCGCCGCTGTATTTGTACACATACTGGTCGTTCTGGGGTTGGTTGGAATACCAAATGCCTCGGTAGCCGTCGTCCTTGGGGCACACGCGCACCGTACCCGGTTCCGGCGACGCCGCGGGCGGCGCTTCGGCGCTGCAGACGGCATCGGGCGTCGCGTTGGCGAGGAAGGCTGTCAGGAGGGCAGCGAGCCACGTCCGGGTCGGCGCGGCTGGATGGGGAGGCCATGGTCCAATCAACACCGGTTTGCTCCTTTGTGTCGCTGTATCCGTCCACGGCGGGGAGGCTGTCTGTTTCGTGGGAGTGCGGCGACGCGGCGCCGCTTCCCACAGCCGGGTAATCATCCCTGGCGCGTGCCCGAAGGCCCGGAGCCTCGAGCCGCGAAAACGAAAGCGGCAATGAATTGCCGCACTCCGGAGTCCTCCAAATCGCCCTGTGGACGCTTAGGTGTGGTTGGCGGGAGACACGGGCCGGCATGGCTTGGCCAGCGGCGGGGCAATGCTCCAAGGGTACAGGTCAAGCCCCTGCCGGACAAGTAGACCCTGGAGGCGCGCAACGTGAGCCCGGGCATCCGTGTCCGTCGAGCATCTGTTGCAGCGCCGCTAGTGCATGTCGATCCCGATGGCAGGGTTTCCGGCATCGGGGCTTGATTCGGTCGCGCGGGTCTGCTCTATTGCGGCGAGATGGGGACAGGGCGGACTCCGGTTGGACCTGCGGGCTGTCCGACGGCGTGTGCACTTGCGGGCGCGGCTGAATTCGGATCCGAAGCCAATCGACGGGTGGGCATGGCATCGCGGCGAAAAAGGTGGTGGCTAGTCGGCCTGGTGGCGGTGGTCATCGCTGCGCTGGCCTTTTTCTTTGGCCGCGGGCTGCTGGCCTGGTCGGCCAAGCAGATGGCGCGCCGCGCAATGGGCAATTGGGCGTTGACGGCTGCGGAGCGGTGGATTGCCCGGGCGGCGTGGCTGGACCCGGATGACGCCGAACTGGATCTGATGCGGGCGGCCTGTTACCGCCGCTGGGGGCTGACCGACCCATGGCGCCAGGCGGTGGATGCGGCCCGCCGGAAGGGTGCATCGGCCCCAAGGATCAACCGGGAGATCCGTCTGGCCGCCATCCGTTCAGGCCA
>DQVB01000243.1 GCA_015661985.1 Planctomycetota bacterium
CCCGGCAGCCGTTCGCGCGGCTTGAGCGTCGGAGGATCCGGCCACCGGGCCGACTGGTACCTCTCGATTCGGCCCGCGGGGGCGCGCACGACATAGGCCGCCGTATCGGGCAACCGCTCCACCAGGGCTAATCCTTGTTCAGGGCCCAACACGCTGATAGCCGAAGCCAGCGCATCGGCCGTGGTGGCGTCCGGGGCGATCACCGTGACGCTGCTGTGGTCGGTGAGGGCTTGGCCGGTTCGCGGATCGACCAGATGCGAATAGCGACGGCCGCCGATGTGGACGAACTGGCGGCTATCGCCCGAAGTGGCGATGGCCCGTCCGGAGAGGTAGAGGTATATACTCGGCTTGCCCTTAGGATCGAGCGACGCTACGCCGATAATCCATCCCGGCTTACCCGGTGGAGGGGATCCGAGCCCGATGTCGCCCCCCGCATCAACCAGGGCACTGGCGATCCCGTGTCGGCGCAGGACCTTCAGGGCCTGATCGATTCCGTAGCCCTTGGCGATGCCCCCGAAATCCAGCCGCATCCCTTTGCGCGTCAGTTCGACCGTTTTGGCCGCTCCGTCCAATCGCAGGAGGCGGTACCCCACCAATTGGCGGAATTGCTCCAGCCTCCAAGACGGCGGCAGTTCCTTCTGTCGTCGGGCGCGCCGCCACAACCGCACCAGCGGCCCCACGGTCACGTCGAAGGCGCCCCCCGTTTGGGCAGCCAAGTGCTGGGCGCGAACCAGTACTTCCCACATTTCGCAGCTCACCGGCACAGCCCTCCCCTGGCCGGACAGGTTCCCCAATCGACGGGCCTCGCTGTGGGGGTTGTAATCGCTGAAGACCTTGTCCAGCTCCTCGAACCGCTGAAAGGCTGCTTCAGCCGCCCTGTTTGCAGTCGCCTCGTTCGGCGCGTACAATATGATCCTGATTGGCACGGCCATGGCCACCTGGGTGAACTGGTACCGGTGGAGGGACGGACCCTCGGGCGATGTGGCCGTGATCCCTGCCCCAAGTACCCACAGAGCGATTAGCCTACCCATTGGGATTTGGTCCCTTCGATTCGAAACGGGCCACGAAAGCTTGGTGTTGTTGTGAGCCCCGTCCCGGATGATTTCAGAGAGGAGCCTAGATGTCCAGCGTAGTGAGCAATCGCGGTAGAGCACAAGGGTGGTGTTTGGTGTTCGTGGCGTGGGCGGCCGCAGGCGGTTTGCCCCGTGCCTTGGCCGACGAGTCCGCCCGGCTGGCGGTGAATCCGGACAAGGTGTTGGCCGTCAAGATGATGCCCAAGCCGTACCCGGTACCCGGTGCCGAAGCGAAGACGGAAAAGGAGATGAAGGCTTATACGGAGGTGATCCCAGGCACGGATTTGAAGTTCGACATGGTTCCCATCCCGGGTGGTACGTTCCTGATCGGCAGCCCCGAGGACGAGGAGGGGCGGCGTGACGACGAGGGGCCCCAGGTCATGGTCCAGGTGGATCCGTTTTGGATGGGCAAGTGCGAAGTGACCTGGGACCTCTATGACTTTTGGGCCCTGGGCCTGGATATCCAACGCCGCAAACTGATGGGCAAAGAGCAGACCCAATACGATGTGGTCGCCGACGCGCTGACCCGTCCCACCAACGCGTATACCGACATGACCTTTGGCATGGGACACGACGGCTATCCGGCCATTTGCATGACCCAATACGCAGCCAAGATGTTCTGCAAGTGGTTGACGTTGAAGACAGGCCGCTACTATCGGCTGCCGACGGAGGCGGAATGGGAATATGCCTGCCGGGCGGGCACAACCACGGCGTATTCCTTCGGCGACGACCCGGACGATCTGGAGGACTATGCTTGGTACTTCGACAATTCGGAGGACGGGTATTCCAAAGTGGGGCTGAAGAAGCCCAACCCCTGGGGCCTGCATGACATGCACGGGAACGTGTGCGAGTGGACGCTTGACCAATATGTGCCGGACGCTTACAAGAGTCTGGTGGGTAATCCCGTACGGAATCCTTTCACGGTGCCCACGACTGAGTTCCCTCGGGTGGTCCGGGGGGGCTCGTGGGACGATGACCCGGACCGGCTGCGCAGCGCCGCCCGTCGCGGGTCGACTCGTGATTGGAAGATGCAGGATCCCCAGATCCCCCAGAGCATTTACTACTTGACCGACGCCTTATTCCTGGGCTTCCGCGTCGTCCGGCCGCTGCGAAAGCCGACCGAGGAGCAGGCCCGGCTGTACGAACCGGATCCGAAGATCATGGAGGAGTACAAAAAGGCCCAAGGGGGCAAACTGTAACAGTACCGGCAACAGCAGGAGGCCACTGTCGGCGGAGGGCTGGTGGCCCTCGCCGGTGTCGGGGCAGGATGTGGGCTTGAACCCTGCCGCCGCGGCCGCGCGGAGGACGGACAGGTTGGGCGTAACGTGGATCGATGTACAAGCACAGGAGACCGATAGGATGAGCAGCTCGAAAACAACCTCGCGCCGCAATTTTCTGAAAGGATCAGCCACGGTGGTCGGCGCCACGCTGGCCGGCGGCTTGACGATCGCTCGCAGCGCCCATGCCGCAGGGAGCGACGTGATCAAGGTGGTCCTCATCGGAGCCGGTGGGCGCGGCACCGGGGCGGTCAGCCAACAAATGAACGCCGACAAGAACGTCAAACTGATCGCCATCGCCGACGCCTTCGAAACGAAGGCCAAAGCAGCCGCCGAAAAGCTGAAGAAACGGTATCCCGATCAGGTTGATGTGCCCCCGAGTTGCATCTTCTCGGGGCTGGATGCCTACAGGAAAGCCCTGGACAACGACGCCGATTTGGCCACCATCGCCACACCGCCCGGCTTCCGGCCCCAGCAGTACAAGGCTGCCATCGAAGCCGGAAAACACGTGTTCATGGAAAAGCCCTGCTGCGTGGACGGCCCCGGTTACAAGATCCTCATGGAGGCCAACAAGCTGGCCGACCAGAAAGGGCTCTTCGTGCGCGTCGGGCTGCAGCGCCGCCACCAGCCGAACTACATGGAAACCATCAAACGCATCCACGACGGGGCGATCGGCCGGGTGCTCTTCACCCGCGTGTACTGGAACGGCGGCGGGATCTGGAACCGGCGACGCCAGAAATTGGCTGAGACGTTGGGCCGAGAGCCCACGGAGATGGAATACCAGGTCTGGAACTGGTACCACTTCTGCTGGCTCAGCGGGGATAACATCTGCGAGCAGCATATCCACAATATCGACATCGGCAACTGGGTCCAGGACGCCCACCCGGTGGAAGCCAACGGCATGGGTGGCTGCACGGCCCGTTACCTAGGTGAAAACAAGGGTACCGGGCAGATCTTCGATCACCACTTCGTCGAATTCACCTATGCCAACGGGGCCAAGATGTTCAGCCAATGCCGGCACATGAAAGGCTGCTGGAACAGCGTCTCCGAGGCGGCTCACGGCACCAAGGGGACCTCGAACTGTTCCGGAGCCATCGAAGGGGAAAACCCATGGCGGTACCGAGGCCCCGGGGTCAGTGGGCACCAGCAGGAACAAACGGACCTGATCGCCGACCTGCGGGCCGGCCGGCGAGGCCAGAACGAAGGCTACTATGGGGCCACCAGCAGCATGACCTCCGTGCTGGGTCGGCTGGCCAATTACTCGGGTAAGGTCATCAAGTGGGAGGATGCGGTGGAAAAAGGCGTCAGCGAATTCCCCGAAGTGCTCGAGTGGGACGCCCCGGCACCCGTCCAGAAAAACGAAGAGGGTGATTACCCCATACCCTTGCCCGGAATCTATAACCCCTTCGTCTCGTAGAAGCCTGCGGCAGCGACCGACGGTCTCCGCTCCGGGCGTTTGCGGGAATAGAATATGGGACACCGGGGTAAAGCGGGAGACCTTGGGTGCGAGTGAGTGGACCGGTCAGCGACCGGGCCACAACGGAGTCGCCCGGAGGACGGCCGGACGTAATGGCCGGCTTCCGCAGCCGACTTGGTGTTTGGGGCTGAAGGATCAAGGTGGTTCGCCCTTCGAGAACAACCTCCGCTCGGCCGCCGCCGCTCCCAGCGCCGGCGGCCGTTTTCTTTCGCGCCTGTGCTTCGGTCCCCCAGCGCCAAGCTCGCGATCCGCCTGCGAGAAGAAGCCGTCGGCGTTGGGCCCCGATGCATGGCGCCACGACGCCAACACCACATACTGGGGGTGATGGGTAATCTGCGAAGGTTGCAGGCGGGGTTTGCGCAAGGGGCTTGGTCTGCGTAGCCGTTTTGGTGCGTATGGGCTTGCCCGTCGGCTACCGGGTTCCCGTTTTATCCCTTTTGGCGGCGGTCTGAGCAGGGGACGTGCCCGCCGCGGGGCCAGCGGCGTTTTCCGTTGCCCGGTTTGTCGGATCGGATTACAATCCGCCAGGCATCGGCAGTGATGGGGGCCGCCAGTCAAGGATGACCTATTGATGAGCGTCGAGCCCGTTAGCCCTTCTGGCCCGCTGAGTCCTTTCGAGCAGCTCCGCTTTGCCCGGGAGGTCCTGGAGCAAGAGAGCCGCACGCTGGCCCAATTGGCCAAGCGGCTGGACAGCCGTTTTTGCGAGGCGGTGGATTATCTTTACCGGTGTCGGGGCAGCGTGATCGTCTCCGGGATGGGCAAGGCCGGGTTGGTGGGCCAGAAGATCATGGCCACGTTGGCCTCCACCGGCACTCGCAGCCATTGTCTGCATCCGGCCGAAGCGGTCCATGGGGACCTGGGCCGCGTGCACCCAGACGACCTGATGTTGGTTCTGTCTCAGAGCGGGGAGACGGAGGAGGTGGTGCGTCTGCTGCCTTCGCTCAAGCGACTGGGGCTGCCGATCGTGGCGATCACCGGGCGAGCGACGAGCACGCTGGGTCGGGCGGCCACAGTCGTTCTGGAACTGGGGCCCATTGAAGAGGCCTGCGCCTTGGGATTGGCGCCCAGTGCCAGTACGACGGCCATGCTGGCTTTGGGCGATGCCCTGGCCCTGGTGACCAGCCGCATGCGTGGTTTCCGGCGCGAGGACTTTGCCCGCTTTCATCCGGCTGGAAGTTTGGGGCGAAAACTGAGTCGCGTGGAGGAGCAGATGCGACCGCTGGGGCAGTGCCGTGTGGCCAGTCAATCGGAGACGGTCCGCCAGGTGTTCGTGGGGTTGAGTGTGCCGGGTCGCCGGAGCGGAGCCATCATGTTGGTCGACGGCCAGGGCAAGTTGACGGGCATCTTCACCGACAGCGACCTGGCTCGACTGTTCGAGCACCGCCGGGAACGGGAGTTGGACGAGCCGATCCGGCGCGTGATGACGCGCGATCCGATTCGTGTATCGGTGGGCACCATGTTGATCGACGCGGTACGGCTGATGGCCGAGCGGAAGATCAGCGAGTTGCCGGTGGTCGATGCGGGGGGGCGCCCGGTGGGATTGATCGACGTGACGGACGTGGTGGCCCTGATCCCTGAAGACATGGCCCAAAGGTGGCCCGGCCGAACGGAGACGTTGCCGGGCGGTGCCCGTGGAGTCCCCCACCGGGTCGTTTTGCCCGAACCGCACCGACGGCGACCCGCGTAACAGAGATAGCCCCAGCGTTGCAAACCGGCAGGGTCGGATGGACATTCCCGTCCGTCACAAGTGGGACAAAACGGGCAATGACCCGGGCATCGTCGATGTCACAAAATGTGACTTTTGCCGCACTGGCCGGAGCCGCCGGTCGAGCCGGTGATGGGCGGGCAAGAATGCCCATCCTACGTTTCCTTTCTGCAATGTTGGGGACAACAGAGATGGGGGAAGGAGTCAGATGGATCTGGCAGAGCGATGCCGGCCCATTCAGTTGATCCTTTCGGATGTGGACGGCGTGTTGACCGACGGCCTGTTGGTCTTGGACAACCGGGGGATCGAGACCAAGCGGTTCCACATCCGTGACGGCATGGGAATTCGACTGTGGCAGCGGGCGGGGTATCGTTTCGGGCTGGTTACGCACCGCAGCTCCCAGGCCGTCAAGCTGCGGGCCGCCGAGTTGGACGTGGCCATCGTGCGGCAAGGAACCGAGGACAAGCTGGCCGCCGTGCGGGAGATCCTGGGCCAGTTGCGCCTGGCTCCGGACCAGGCATGTTACATCGGCGACGACCTTCCCGATCTGGGGCCCCTTCACCACGTCGGCCTGGGCGTAGCCGTGGCGGACGCCTGTGCTGAACTGCGCCAGGCGGCCCACTACGTCACTTCGCTGCCGGGTGGATCGGGGGCGGTCCGGGAAACGATCGAGGTGATCCTCAAGGCCCAGGGCCGCTGGAACGAATTGCTGCTGGCCTACATGGGCCAACAGCGCCAGGGTTGACCGGACAGAGGCAACCTGGTCGCTGTTGGCCCTGGTAACCTGGGTCAAAGACACCGCTGGGCGTCCGGCGCCGAGGGCTGCGGCGGCAGAGCCGCGCTTGTGCACCCCGGCGTTGCAAACCGGCAGGGCAGGATGGGCATTCCTGTCCGTCATAAGGGGGACAAGACGCGCCAAGGCCTGGGCATCGTGGAGATCACAGGATATGAGTTTTGCCGCACTGGCCGGAGTTGCCGGTCGAGCCGGTGATGGACGGGCAAGAATCGCCGTCCTACGTTTTCTTTCTGCAACGTTGGGACGCAGTTGCCTGTAGCGCATGACACATTTCTGGCAAGCCTCTGGTTTTCCCCCTTCCCTGCTCAGGAGCCGCGGCGGGCAGGTGGCGGCCAGCTTCCTGGCCGTGGTGACCGCCTATTGGCTGTACTCGTTGATCGCCGTCCCGCTGATCGAGCCCACGGCGACCAAGGCTTCATCTCCCGGGGACTGGGATGTCTTTCGCCAGGCCGAATGGGAGGAGCGCCGGCAACGGACGGAGGAATTGGCCGTCCTTTTCCCGGAAACGGCTTGGGAGCGCCAGAACCCCAAGATCCTGGAGAGCGGCCAGGTCAAGCTCCTGGTTCGGGACTACACCAACCTGGGGGGCGGGCGGGTGCGGATCTTCCCCTGCACGGTCATCTTCACGCCGGACGATCCGAACCAGCCGCGGTTGGCTCGCTTGCGCCGCTCGGTGATCCTGGAAGCGCCCGAGGGCGCCGTATTGCAGTTCGACCGGGCACTGGATCTGCGCCGGGCCCGAATCGGCCGGCTGTTGGGCGGGACGCTGCAGGGTGAGATCACGATTCGCAGTCAGGGCAGCAAGCCGGGGCCGGAGGACGATCTGTGGGTCAAGACGCGTGACGTGCAGATGACCGAGAGGCGGATCTGGACCAAGGAGCCCGTCCAATTCCGATTCGGGCCCCATGAAGGGAGCGGACGGCACCTGGAGATCCTCTTGGCGGCAAGTGAAGGCCAGCTGTCCGGCGCGCCGCCCAGCCCCCGCATCGCGGGGCTCCAGTCGGCCGAAGTCCGACATCTGGAGCGACTCCGTTTAGTATTCGACCAGGGCCTGTTGGTGCCTGACAGACCGCCGTCCCTTCCGTTGGCTGGCGGGGTTGCCGGGTTGGGGCCGAGCCCCTCCGCTGGGGTTGGCCTCCCCGAAGCGGACGGCCCCGTCGAGGTGACCTGTCACGGACCGCTCCGGTTTCTCGCTGCCCAGCGCCTCATCACGCTGGAGGACCGCGTGTCGGTCGTCCAAACGCATCCGGATGGTTCGGCCGATCGCCTGAGCTGTCAGACGCTGTCGATCCAATTGGCCGAGCCTCGCCGGGGAGAGTCGGGCCGCGGCAAGGAAGAGGCCGAGCCTACCGGAGGCCCCCTGTTGACGGGGCTGCAGCCCCGCCAGCTGACCGCCACGGGCCGGCCGGTTGTCGTGGACGCCCCCGGCCGGAGGCTCTTTGCCCAGGGCGAGACGCTGCAGTACGACCGCTGGAGCGACCACATCCTGTTGGCTGGCCGGCGGGAGGTGTTCCTGAGGATCCAGGGTTCGGAGATCCACGCCCGGCACATCAGCTACCGGTCGCGGGGCCCCGGGCGTTTGGGCGAAGTGATGGCGGCCGGGCCGGGGTGGTTGGCTGGCCGAGCGGCGGCCGGTCAGGAGAGGTTCGAAGCCCGGTGGAAGAAGCGCCTGCAAGTCCGGCCCAGCGAGGGGCAGCAGGTGCTGTCGCTGGTGGGCCAGGCCAAGCTGGCTTACGGCCAGTTGGGTCGTCTCAAAGCGGAGGAGATCCATTTTTGGCTCACCGAAAAGCCTCCTGAAAACGGGTCGCGTGGCGTGCGAATCGAGCCGGACCGGATGTTGGCCCGTGGCAACGTAGAGATCAGCTCCGCGCAGCTTTCGGGGGCCGTGGGCGAGCTGCGCGTCTGGTTCGAACCGGGCCGGGAGGCTAGCGGTTCCGGCCAGCCCTTGGTGCCGGTGCCCCGCGAGCAAGCCGGTGGCCTGGCAGGTTCGCCGGTGGTGCCGGTTGCCAGCCTGGCCGCCTCGGAAGCCTCGGGGGCGCTGGAGCCGATCGCTCCCCGGGCGCCTTCCCGACCCGGTTCCGGCCCGGGCGTTCCTTTCCGCCTTCCCGGTCTGTGGGGTGAAGTGTGGCGAGCCGGTGGGGTGGGCGCCCCTGGGCCGTTGGCCGCGGCCCGACACTATCAGATCACCGCCGGACTGCTCTCCGTGGGGCTGGTCATGCGCGGCGGAAAGCCCGAGCTTTCTCGACTCGATGCCGATGGCGACGTCCTTTTCCAAGCCACCGAGGCAGGCGGGGCTGAACGCCAGCCGATCATGATCCGCGGAGACCACGTGGAAGTGCACCAGGCGATGAGCCCCCAGGCCACGGCGGCGGTGCGAGGGCGGCAAGTGGAGTTCCGCGGCCAGGGCTTGACCGTATGGTCGACCAACATCAACCTCGACCGCGGGGCCAACCGGTTATGGATGGACGGTCCCGGCCGCATGGAGTTGCCCGTGGACCGCGATCTCGAAGGCCGACAGCTGCCCGAACCGGTGCCGCTGGCCGTCACATGGGAGGAGCGGATGACGTTCGACGGCCGCACGGTGCGGTTTGAGCAGGCCGTGGTGGCCCGCAGCGGGGACCAGGAGATCCAGACCGAGGCATTGGAAGTGGAGTTGAAGGAGCCGGTCCGCTTCAACCAGCCCCAGGGCGGGCAGCCGCAGCCCAAACAGCTGCGCTGCTTGGATCGCGTGCGCATGGTGGGCCAGACGCATGACGCGGGGGGCTTGGTGTCTCGCCAGGAGGCGGAATTGAACAACCTGGTGGTCGACATGGTCAGTGGTCGCGTCGAGGCCGCTGGACCC
>DQVB01000138.1 GCA_015661985.1 Planctomycetota bacterium
AAGTCCTCGACTTCCCATTCCAGGGCTACTTGCAGCATCCTCTGGGCTCCTTCACGGACCAGTTCGTCGAGGGGACTGGCCGCATCGAACTCGTTCCGAAAGGCCGGCACCTCGGGACCGAGTTCGGCCTCTGGACGTGGGAGTTGTCCTGTTGTAACCTTTCTCATGGTGGCGTACTCCTTGGCCCTCGTCGGGCTTGCTCGTTGAAGTGAGGATTCAAAACTAGCAGGATACGCCGCCCTTTCTCAAAATCCCAGAACACAACTTTCGGTTATAGCTCCCTGCCTGTACGGCGACGCGCAGGCCGTTCAGCTCACGCCTCGCCAGATCAAAGTGATCAATCAAAGGGAATATCCAAGTTAAACCACCCAGGAAAGGACTGAAGAGATGCTCGTCCTGATGGTGATGACCCACGCTCTACTCGGCGCCGCCGGGCCGCGGTCCGGCGTTTATCTCTGGGGCCAACTCGTTCCAACGGAAGTACTCTTAGGCGACGTAGTGTACATGGAAATCTCTATCCACAACCGCGGCGATCGCCCGGTAAGGATTCCCGCCTCGGCCGGCCTGGAAACCGGTACGCTGGGCATCGAAATCTACGACTTCAAGGAGCATACGCGATTCTACTTTTTCTCACCGGCTGGGTGTCCCGCCGGTTTCGATGTCCCGGAAGTACTGCTTCCGCCGGGCAAGAGTCGCGTGCTTTGCCGGCAAATGCTTCCGGTACCTTCGTTCGAATGTTTCGCCTGGCGGTTCTGGGACCCGAAGAAATGGCGAGATGGCGACTACTACCTGGACCTGCGCTGCGGCAGATTCAAGGGCAGGAGCGAGGCGATTGGTATTCGGCGCCGGCCCGAGGCGGAGATGCAGGCTTTGCTCGAATACTACGACGGGGGGTTCAAGTCGCCCATACCGCGCGGGTGGGACATAGACAGGCCCACCTTGGCGACTTTTGGGCTCCTATCCTTCCCCACAGCACGCAGCCTACCAGACGAATTGGCCCGAATGAAGGAGAAACTCAGCCCGGGTACTTTGCGAGACATCTTCCACCTGACACGCTTGACCGCGGCCCTCTACGACGCGCCAAGCTTGTGGCGTAAGCGTCAAGCGATGGATCGATTATTCCGCTGGCTTGACGCCCGGCCGGAAATCCAACGCCGCAGTCTGGCCGGGGATCTCTACACTTGGTCTTCGCACAGTCGAGGCCTCGGCACTTTCGGGTATGAGTTGGTGGACGAGGCCATCAGGCGGCTCCCAGAGCGTATCGGCCAAGAGGGTGAGGCGGAGAGGCGACTGCGCAGGCAGTATTTGATCGACCATCCCGAAGCCGACAAATATTGGAAGAAGCCGAAAATGACGGCAATTCAACCGCCAGTAGATGCACTGGAAGCGAAGAAGGTGACCGCGACCAAATCTCCAGACGCCGGCCTATTCCAGGCAGAATGTGGCCCTGCCGCCCAGGCTCGGGGATCACTGTAAGGATGGGCCGTGCGCCGGCTGCGTCGCGATCTCATCCGAGCGGCCAATCAACCCACGCCGCCACGTCCCGCGCGGCCAATCACGTGACGACAAAGCCATGCCTCGCCACGACAGACTTCGTCGGCTGATCTATTCCTGGGCAAGGCGGGGGGATGTTTGCCGTCTGCGGTCAGCTGCGGGGCATGAGCCGTGTTTTTGGGAGAACTATCGGTCCGCGGTGTTCTATGGAGCCATGGATGGCCGACAGATGGCCGTGATCCGGTTCATGGAAGCACACGGGCAGGGGTTGCACAGCGCGGACGAGGGCTTATCCAGCGCCGCTTTTCACGATTGGCCGGAGCTAGCGGCGCTCATGTTGGACCGTGGAGCCAACATGGACCAACGCAGTTACTCGGGAAAGACGCCTTTGATGGTCGCCGCGGATCTAGGAAGCCAAAGGATGGTGCGTCTCTTACTGTCCCGGGGAGCCGACGCTTCGGCCTGCGATCACGGGGGATGCACGGCCTTGCACTACGCCGCAGAAGTTTCGTGCGCGGACGTCGTCCAGATACTTCTTTCCCATGGAGTGGATGCGAACCAAGCTGACACCGAATTCGGCCACACGCCGCTTCACGTCGTCGACTCACACGTTGGGCTGGGACGGTACTCCCCAATTCAGTGCAGACGGACAGCACGCCTGTTGCTGCGATATGGCGCTGACATGGAAAGTGCGGACAAATCACAGTGTACACCGCTCCTTCACGCCGCGTGCGGCGATCGGCCAGTGTTCTTGGAGGAGTTATTGAAAGCGGGAGCGCATATTGAGGCGAGGTCGGACGTTGGACGAACAGCTCTTTTTGTCGCCGCTATTTTCAAACGCATGGACAACGTGCGCCGGCTCATAGCCGCCGGTGCGGACGTCAACTCCCGCGACCAATGGGGCATGACGCCGCTTTTTTTCGCGTCGGCCCCTATTGCGAGGCTGCTGATCGAGGCAGGCGCCAGCGTCAATTGCCGGGACGAAACCGGCAGCACCCCCTTGCATGCTGCAGCGGAGGTCGGCGAGCTCGAAACGGCCACTGTGCTTGTCAGCGCGGGTGCCGATACTAGCGCGAAAGACGCGAAGGCCCAGACACCCTCGGACCTCGCGTTGGAGGAAGGTTACTACCAGCTGGCGAAGCTCCTCGGGGGATAGCGTCTCCGGATTTGCGGGGGATACGTTACGCATGGCGTTGGTCACAAAGCCCCTGGTCAACGCCGGATGTCCCAAAGCAGTAGGCCGTAGTCACGCTATCCCTCACGAAACGGTCGCTCCGACACGCCGCGATTCGCGGAACGGCATCAAAGGCGACTATCTCACGTACATCGGCAACGTGAACCAGAAGGCCGAAGGCTACACCTCGGCTGTGGGCAGCCAGTACGTGCAGATGGTCACCGACCAGTCAAACGCCGACATCGCTTGGGTCACGGCGGAAGCCACCCAGTGGGAAACGCGCATGGTGGCCGAGGCGACGGCCGAGGAGAGCTACGTCCACAGCGTGGCCGCCGCTCAGGAGAGCAAGCAGGTGGCGGTGGCCCAGGCTCGGCGCAACCTGGTGGCCAACGGCGACCAGGCGGCCTGCGATTCGGCTGTCAAGAGCGTGCGGGACAGCTACAATACAGCTTTAGCGACCCGTGTGGGCGACTATCGCACGGCGGTGGCCACGGCCAGGCGTGATTACCGGCAAGCAGTCCACGGCACCGGCGGTGCGGAGGAATGGTCGTTTAGCCGCGAGCCGGAGGAGGCTGCCAGCCCAGACCAGAGTGGTTTACAAGTGGCACAGGCACAGGGACGCTCGACAGGTACAGTTCGTGCAGGGCGGCAGCGTCCGGAGGCGTGCGCGTCACAGGCTTGCGTGATGGGGTGCATCCCGGGTATTCCGACGCGCACGCCTCCGGCTCGCGGCTAAACGACCACAAGGAAACGGGCAACGCGCAACCA
>DQVB01000476.1 GCA_015661985.1 Planctomycetota bacterium
CAGCGCGTGGTCCCCCAGCCGCCCCCGGTGGTGGACCTGCTGTACCCTACGTTTCCGATGTACGGGTGGTTCGGATTGGCCGCCGGGGTATCCAACGGAGGGTACAGGTTGCAGCATTCGGGGGGGCGGCGCGCCGAACGGGCCTCTGCTGGTGTGCGGCCGTCAGAATCGGATCTGGAATTCCCGGAATTCGCCCGTGGCCGGGGCCACCCGCTCCTCCACCCGATGGATGCAAGTCGACATCGTGGCGCGAAGGGTGCCGAGGAACTTGGATAGCTCTTCAGGTTCACCCTCTGCCACCAGACGAACCCGTCCGTCGCTGAGGTTTTGCACGTAGCCGGTCACAGCAAAGCGAGCGGCGATCCGGCGTGCGGTGTAACGGAAACCGACGCCCTGAACCATACCCTCGAAGTAAACGTCTCTTCGTTCTGGGATTGATCCAGTCGGCGTACTCACGGCTTACGACCCTCCACCAAGGGTGCCATGATAGCCTCCGATTCGCGCTTCCAGAAGCGGGGGGCCGTCGAACCGCCGCTGGCAAGCGGTGTTAGCGAGCCCTTTGTGGGCCCTCAGGCCACGTCGCACACGGCCTGGGGGGCCGCATGACCCTCGGTGACGCAGCGGGGCCTTGCGGCCCCACACGACGAGGATGTCGTCTAGCGGGCGGTCCCGGCGGGGTCGTCGTAAGGGGGTAAAACCGGCGGCCTCCAGCGCCGCGTCCAGCGTGCGGCCGGAGAACATCGTCAGGTGACAACCCACGCGGAAGCCATTCCATTCGCGTCGGTGACGACGATGGGAAGGCCCCCACAACTTGGGGAGCTTCACCACCACGCCTTCCGGCTTGAGGATCCGGTTCACCTGGCGAAGCACGTAGACCGGGTCCGGCAGATGCTCCAGCACGGAATCCAGCACCGCCACGTCGTAGCTGGCCGACGGGATGGATGCGGATTCAAAGGTTGTTTCCAGGACGCGGAAGCCGCGTCTTCGTGCCTCTTTGGCGGCCACCGGCGAAGGCTCCATGCCGTCACACTGGTATTGACGGGCCGCTGGGGCCAACGGTTCGCCGCGCCCACAGCCGATGTCCAGCAGTCGTCCGGCCGGCTGCACCCGACGAACCTGGCGGATCAATCGATCCACCGGGGTGCCGAAGAGCCAATTCTGGACCCGGGCCCGCAGCCGTTTGAAACGCCGCCGGCGGATGATCAGCTTGCGCCGGGACGACCACCACTCGCCGTGGTCAGGCAATTGGTCCGGCCCCGGTACCGGGTGCAAGAAGGCCAACCCGCAGGCGCACTGCCAATAACCTGGTGCGGCCGTGGAAACGTTGCGCGGGTGGTCGGGGTCCCAATGGTGTAGCAACCGGAACGTCTCCCCGCCACACAAGGTGCAGCGGCGTCCATCCGCCCGCGGGTCGCGCAGCTCGGCCACTTCCACCATCCAATCCTCGTGTGCCGGTTCACCTGGAATATCCATGGCCATGATCGCGATTGGACGCTACCGAAGGCGCTATCCGCCCTGTCGGACTGCACGTCAGTTCCCCGGGGCGATGGCGCGCCCGGCGAGGCGGGATGAGGTGAGCGGCTCAGTTCAGCGTCGGCAGGACGACCTCGCCGCGGGCTTGCGCTTCGATGTTCTCGTAGGAGCCATAGAACTCGGAATTGCAGTCCAGCCAGAGGTTGATGCGGTGGCGTTCCTCGTCGGTTAGTTCGACGCCGTAATGGCGCTGGTCGAGGTACTGGACCAATTTGGCGGCGCGGGCCCCGAACTTCCCCGGCACGGTGCGGCTTCCGCCGTGGATACCTGTGTTGATGGAGCCGTTGTTGACATGATAGTAGAAGCCGTATTTTGGGGCCAGGTTGAAGTAAGAGCGGGTCCAGCCGTTGGGCGCGTCGGGGGCGCCGCTCAAATCGATCGCCTTTTCCTGCCGGTGGCAGTCCACGCAGTGGCGGTCCAGGACGGGCTGGACGAGTCGTACGTAGTTGAACGGGTTGGAGCCGGGTACGTCTGGTTGGATCTTCGACGGTGGCCGGCGGAGGGCCAGGGGCACCACCGCGGGATGGGGCGGCGGGCGCCGTTTCCGTTCGTGGCAGCCCTGGCAGGTCAGGTTCTCGCCCGGATGCACGTACGTGCCCGACCGCATAGACATGACGGCCGTACCGAATTGGTCGATCGCCTGGAAGTAGATCTCCCTACCCACCGGGGCTTCGAAATGGGCGCTTCCGTCCGATTCCACGGGCACAGTGCCCAGCACGGCCCGGGCATTGGTCTGGTTGGCCACGCCGATGCGCGGCTGATTCGGCGGCGGTGTGGTCTTGGGCAACACCTGGATGATTCGCAGCGCTTCGATCCGCGTCCCTTCAGGCCATTGGAAATCGCTGTCGTAGACGTTCATCACCGTGATCGTCGCCGGCCGGTCCTTGTGTCGGTCCTCGGCCGCCTGGCTGGTGCGAGACGGGATGACCGGCGGTCGCGGCCGGGGGCGAAGCGGGATGGGGCTGAGGCAGCTGATTTCCGGGTCGCGATAGATCAGCTCCTTGTTGCCGAACCGATCGATCCAATAGATCCCCCTGTTCTTGGCCTCGGGATCGTAAACACACAGATAATCGTCTTCACTGAGCGGCCAGGGGGTCCCGTAGACCATGTAGTTGCGGATGGGCCGGCCTTCGGCTTCGGGGAAGGGCACTTCGGGCGTGAGCCGGGTCAGCTGGGACATGGCCCCATCGTCTTCCGGCCGAAGGTCGATGAGGACCAGGGAACCGAAGGCGTTGCCGTGATGGGCCCCGGTGACGGCCACGAACTTGTTCGAGCCGGGTACAGCCCGGATACTCATTTCCATCCACGGACGACCTTCCCGGCGCACCGGGTAGTTGCCATGGAAGCTGCGCGGATCGCGCCCGTCTGGGTAGCAGGTCCAAATGTGATGGGCGATATTCGTATCGCGGTCGACGTAATCCCAACGGGTATAGACGATCATCCCGTCGTTCGCCACGCTGGGATGCCATTCGTGCGTCTCGTGGAAACTGAGGCAGATGATATCACTGCCGTCGGGGCGCATAGCGTACATGGTGTAGGTGGGGCAATGGCGGCCGCAGCGGAGGTAACCGCCCCGACGCTCCGTGATGAACACGATCCGCCCGTTGGGCAGGAAGCAGGGATCGAAATCGTCCCAAGGGCCGTCGGTCAGCTGGACCAAGCCGCTTCCGTCCGCGCTGACTTTGAAGATGTGGTAGCAGCATTCGGGCGTCCATTCATAGGCGGTGCCGCCGCGATACTTCTCCCACGCTTTCGCCTCGCTGTAGGCGAACAGGATCGTTTCCCCATCGAAGGACACTTCGGGGGAAAGGAACGCACCCCCCTCGAGCTTTTGGCCCTTCAGCCGGCCCCGCTGGACCACGCTGTTTGCCAGCAGGTCGACCAGCCTCGGGTGGGGACCGAACGGTTCCAGCAGCACGAACAGCCCGCCCCCGGGTTTGGCGTTGCATCCGTAGTATTGGTCGCACATGTGGAAGACGCCCCCGGGATCGTGCCGCTTGATGAACAACAGCTTCTGGAAATCCAACAGCGGATTGGCGAAGGCGATGTGGCGCTTCACGCGGCGCGCTTCCAGATAAACCGCGCGGCGAACGGCCAGCGGTACGTCTTTCTTGGCCTCCAAGCCTTTCAGGCGGTGATCGATTTTCGCCAGCCGGCTCATCAGGGGCTCGAGCCTCCCCCGTTCCGCTTTCCCTCGGAGGCGCTCGGCCAACGCATAGCTCCGCTGGATCACATCGCGGGTATGGGCCAGTGGAAAGGCGGCCTCCGTCTGGCCTCCTGTGATGCTCTCCACCAACGGCCGGAAGCCGTAGCGGGCGTACTCGGCCGTGCTCATCGTGCCGGGGCGCGAATACCGGCTCACGCTGATCTGGTCAGCCGGCTTGCCCAGCGCGATGTTCGCGTCCGGGCCGTCCTTGGCGTAAACTTCCACCTCATCCAGAGCAAAAGAACACTGCCCGGGGATGCGGAGCCGGACGACGCGAGCGGTCACTTCCTGGTCATCGAACCGCACCACCAGCGGCTTGCCCACCACGCCCCCGAAGACGGTGCCGTCGTGGCGGTAGATCGTCACGAAGGCCGCGTCCCTGACGGGTTGATCGGCCTCGACGTCGGCGATGAGGATCTCGATGTTCCGCGTACGGCCCTGGGTACCGTCGCAGCGGTTGTAGATCACCACGCGATCCAGCCGGTAGGGCTTGCCCAGATCAACCTGCCACCACGGTTCCCGTTCGCCGCTGGCCACATGGAATCCCCACAGCCCGTTCTTGATCCCGTCGCAGCCACCGGCCGCATCTTGGGCCGTGGTCACCGTCGGCGATTCCTCGGCCGCGCCCTTCGCCCCGGCCAGCCGACCCTGCCGGAGCCGAAACCGGCGGTCCTGGTCGATCCAATCCTGCTCCACCAGCCGCTCGATCTGAGCGCCGACATCGATCGCCCGCGGTGGTCTCCAACCGCCCGGGGCCGGCTTTTCGGCCCATCCCAGGCTAGCCCACACACCGCAGCCGGAGACCAGGGCAACAACCCAGCACAACCGATCCGACCACCGTATCCCCACTGGCATACCTCCTCTCGGCTGCTCGTGGAAGACTCCCACGCCGCGGCCGGCCCGTTGGCACGCGACCACCGGCGCTTGGCCCCAGGGCGGCCCTATTATAGACGATCGCCGATGCCGACAAAACAGCCATCGCCGCATCCCTACCCCTTCGGGCCAGGTGCCGGGCCGGCGTGCCCGCCCCCCAGCTTCCGCTACGCGCGCGACGAGATTGGCGCTAGCATGTATCAGGCGAGGCGGCCGCTGTGACCTGCAAGGCACGGCTCGTTGGCCGAGGCATGATCTCCTGTAAGGCTTTGGGGAACTTCCCGTCATTCCCACGAGAGGTGCACCCGCAGGGATGCTCGGCGGGCGGGTGTACGCCCCGCGGGCCCTCATGCGGCACGTACCGGTCGATCGCATGAAGCCGGGATCGGACGTGGTCGAAAGTTCGTGTCATTCGCCTCCGCATGCGGTCGCCCACGCGGATTGTTCACGAACCTGTGGTGCAGCCGTCTCGGCTGCAGCCTTCAGAAGCGCAGTCAAGACGCCCGCACCGCAAAGGACCCTTGTGAACAAGGGGATAATCCGAGCCAGGTGGGAGAGACAGGTGAGACGGTCTCTATTCCGAGCCTCCGAGGCCGAAAAACGAGCGCGCCCCAAGAATGTCGCGCCGCCAAACGCCCCGGCCGTTCTGGTTGCTATCCCGGCGCGTGACGAAGAAGCGGCTCTCCCCCGGGTCCTGGACAGCCTGCCGGAAGTGGATCGGATGATCGTGGTGGACAACGCTTCGACCGATCACACGGCCAAGGTGGCTCGTGCAAAAGGCGCAACCGTAGTGCATGATGAACCCACGCCCGGTTACGGTGCGGCATGCCTGCGCGGATTGCGTGCCGTCACCGAGCTGATCGAGGGGGGCGAGATGCATCGTCTTCCTCGACGCCGACTCCAGCGACCGTCCGGAGCTGTTGCCCGAACTGGCTGGGCCGATCCTGAAAGGCCGGGCCCATTTTTTGTGCTCGGGTCGCGGCTGCCCGGCAAGCGCGAGCCGGGAGCGATGCCCGCGCAAAGTTGCCTGGGGAACCGGCTGGCCTGCTTTCTCATGGGATGCCTCTTTGGGGTCCGGTACACGGACCTCGGTCCGCTCCGGGCCATTGATTATCAAGCGATCAGGCAACTGGAGATGTCCGACCGCGGCTTCGGCTGGACCACCGAAATGCAGATCAAAGCTGCTCGAGCCGGTTTGCGGATCGTGAAGATCCCCGTGCCGTATCGGTCTCGCGTGGGACAAAGCAAAATCAGCGGCACCGTGTCCGGATCCATCTGCACTTTAGGCGATCAAATGGCGAGTGAAAACAGGCCTTCAAAGAGGTTGCGGAATTTGTGGCTCTCAGGGGTGCGAGGCAGAGCGGCGACAAGACCGGCCACAGCGCCAGGTCGCGGGAGCGAGAGTGCCAATCGAGCAACCAGCGCCCTGCCGGGCGCAAGCGCCAGGCGAGCCCGTCGTTTAGCCGCGAGCCGCAGGCGTGCGCGCCGCACGGGGGCCAACGTTTGCGCCAAGCGCCCGCGCTTCCGGCTTCGGGCTAGGAGCCTATCCCAG
>DQVB01000524.1 GCA_015661985.1 Planctomycetota bacterium
AACAACGCGGCGCAGTCGTCACGTCGTCCTTCAAGTTTTTCATCACCACAAGCGCTGTGCGCGGGTCTCCCGACCCCGCACATCCGCTGACCGCAGGTCTCCAGTGCCCTTGCCGGACGGAGGTTTTGAAACAGCCCCTTAGTGCAACAACGCGGCGCAGTCGTCACGTCGTCCTTCAAGTTTCATCACTCGTCACACAGGTCCGCTTGGGTCATTTCGGCCAGAGGCAGCTGGACGATGACGCGAGTCCCCTGGCCGGGCGCCGTGTGTATGGTTGCTCGACCACCAAAGAGCCGCGACCGCTCCAGGATCCCACGGATGCCGAACCGATCTTCGGGGATCTCCTCCAGTCGAAAACCGACTCCCTGGTCGGCCACCTCGAGGCGAATCTGGTCATCGGTCTCTTCCAATCGAATGGTCACCCGCGGCGAGTGGCTATGGCGTTTGGCGTTATTGAGCGATTCTTGGATGATCCTGAAGATGGTGCCTTCGAAGATCGGATCGATGCGTTCCAGCTGCAGTCGGCAGTCGACATCGACGTGGATCCGGCCCATTTCGTTTTCTCGCGCAGCCAGGTAGTTGATGGCTTCCACCAGTCCGCCTTCGTCGATGATCAGGGGACGCAGTTCGCTGATCATGCGGCGCGCTTCGGCCAGTCCTCGGGCGAGCATTTCCCGGGCCCCTCGCAAGTGGCCGGGGACGTCCTCGGGTCGCGACTCCAGCGCCGCCACCGCGGCGTCCAACAGCATCTGTGCCCCGACCACTTCCTGGACGAAGCCATCGTGGATCTCATGGGAGACCAGTTTCCGCTCCTTTTCCTGCAGTTCGAACAGCCGTCGCAGCAGCTGCTGTTCGGCCCACAGCTTGTCCTGCGCGCGCCTCTGTTCGGTCACATCCTGAGCGTAGATGGCCAGCCGTATCACGCGACCCTCGGCGTCATATACCGGATAGATGTGGGCCTCGTAGGTCCTCCCGTCGCGATTGTCCTCCGCCCGTACGGCGCGGCCAGAACGAATCACTCGTTCATTGACCGCTCGGCGGGATTGTGCCAGCGGTTCGGGGAAGAAATCGTACAGGCAGCGGCCGATCATCTCCGAGGGGTCATGGCCCAACCGCCGGGCAGCCGTTTCGTTCAGCGTGACGATCGTGCCGTCCGTCTCGATCAGCAGGGCCGATTCGGTGGGCGCGTTGACCAAGGCGCGCCAGGTTTCTTCGCTCTGTCTCAGCGCCTCCTCGGCCCGGATGCGGGCGATGGCCCCACCGACGCTCGCGGCGATGGCCTCCACGGCCCGGCGGGCCGGGGCCGGGATTTGCTCCAAGGTTCGCGAGGCCAGTACGAGGCAGGCCAGCCACTGGCCATCGTGGTGGATGGGCACCACCGCCGCGCCGCGGATTCCTTCGGCCGCTACCGCTGTCGCTACCGGCTCGCCAAGATCATCCGGACCGAAGAAAAGGGCATGAGAGCCACGGGCCATACGTACCAGCGGGGCATCCGGCGCAAAGTGTCCTACCACTTCAACGAACTTTTCTGACACGCCACGGTGCACGACCAACTCCAGCCCGCCATCTTGCTGGACCAAGTAGATCCCGGCCGCATCCATCCCTATGGCTTCCAGAGCTGCTTGGCAGCATCGATCCAAGGCCTGATACAGATCCGTGATGCTGTTCAGCGCCACGCTCAGGTCCCGCTGCTGTCGCAGCAACTCTTCGTTCCGCTGATGTTCGGTGACGTCCGTACAGATCACCATGGCCTGCTCGCGCCCCTCGCCACCTTCCAGCGGCACGACCCGACACTGGAGGACAATGCCGAAGACGTCCAGGCATTCGACGTTCTGCACTTGGCCCGTTTCCACCGCCCGCTGCAAAGCCTGCTCACACCGCTCCCGAGAGCCCGGCACCATGAAGCGGAAGCCGCTGTTGCCCACCAATTGTTCGGCGCTCATCGGGCCAATCCCGCGGTTGGCAAACTGGATTGTCCCCTCGCGGTCAACGACCACCACGAAATCGGGCATGTTGAGGATCAGGCGGCGGAGCTTGCTCTCCGATCGGGCCAGGGCTCGTTCGGTCCGGCGGTGGCGGTCGATCTGGTCGCGAAGCGCCGCGTTCGCCTCGGCCAACTTGGCTGTCCGTTGGCGTATGCGCTGCTCCAGGTTTTCGTGCGCCGCCCGCAGCGCCTCTTCGGCTTCGATCCGTTCGATCGTCTTGCCCAACCGCAGGGCAACCGATTCCAACAGGCTCTGCTCCTGGTCCTCTGCGCCCGGCTGTCGGGCGTCGGCGTACGCCCCGCCACAGCAGACTTCGATCGTCCCGGACCGCTCGTTGCGCACCCTGAGGGGCACACTCCATTTCCGCGGCGTTTCCCCGAAACACCCGGCGGTGAATTGACGATCGCGCAAGACGATCCGTACCGCCGTCCTCTGGGGATCCTGCCAGCTGCGCTGCAGGATCTCCGCGGCACCCTGGAGGACCGCGCCCAACTCGGCCCCATGCTCGGCGATCAGCTCCGAGATCTCATAGAAGCAGCTCAATTGGCGGAGACACGATTCCCGGTCCCTTGGGAGCTGACCACGAAACAGCGCCCGAGCCCTCGTCGGCTCCAACCCCACTTCTCGATTCTCCTGGCTTGTCATGGATCGGCGATCGTTTGCGGGCTCCAGGCGGACCGGCTCGACCGGCAACAAGACCTCGGCAAAAGAAGCAGGCATTCCGGCTGCGGCCGCGTGAGCCACTGGGCTAGGGGAAAAACCTGCCAATGAGACGTGCGTGTGACATCACCAGTTTGATAGAACAAGGAGGAAAAGGAAACCCGCCACCAGGTGACAGGACGTCTACTCAAAGGTATGGCTCGGCTGGCTCGGCAATCTTCTCCACCGTGGTCGCGTGCACCACCGGGAGGGACGGATCGTGGGGGCTGTCGAAGCGGATGATCCCTCCCACTCGCAACCATCCACCTGCCTGGACGGAAATCGGCGCCGAAGGAACCACCTCAATGGCCATCGCCGTCGCATCGGCGATGCAACAAGTCACCACCAGGCGGTAGATGCTCAGGCGGCCCTCGGCCAGTGGATCGCATTGGCCGATAACGTGGACGAAACGCCCTTCCAGCTGCTGGGCACGCCCCTGGGTGACGGCGGTCAACAGATCCAGGATCGTCGGCTCGGCCGGGAGCAGGAAGCGGGGCGAGGCCCCTGCGGTCTCCGACGGCTTGATCCCCGCCGCCCAATCGAAAACCTGGTCCAGCACGGGATCGTGGGGCGGCAGGTTCAGGCTCCGCTTCTTCAGCCCTTGCGCCGAATAGCGCGTCGGGTGGACGGCCAACCCCAAGGCCACGGGCACCGCCAGTATCCCCACACAGAGCATCTGAACCCACGGCCGCCTCGGCGCTGCGGCACACTCGCAATCCACGGCCCCCCCGCCCCGCCACCACCATCGCGCCAGGGCCATGGCCACAAGCCCGACGGCGGCCAGCAGCGGAAGCCAATGGAACTCGGGGGCCAGGAAATACTTCAGCCGGCCGGCGAAATAGGACCAGGCCATGAACGCGGCCAGACCGACGAAGGCCGCCACCTCCAGGCCGATGACCATCCGGTGCGACCCTCCCGCCGCAGGCCGTTTACCGTTCGGCTCGCTCCCAGCCACGACCTCCCTCCCTACCACGCCGCACTGCCGATCAGGGGAATCCAAAGGTATCCGCTTACGCACAATAGTACCACCAACAGCGTAGTGGTTCCCATGATCACCGTCACCGCCCGGGGCCGGAAGACCGTGGCGTACATGGCCAACAGCTTGATGTCCACCATGGGGCCGAGTACGAGGAAAGCCAGCTTGGCCGCCAAAGGAAAGGCGTAAAAGCTGGCAGCCACAAAGGCGTCTGCTTCGCTGCACAGATTCAGCGCCACGGCCAACACGGACATGCTCCCCACAGCCGTCCACGGATTGGATACGAAAGGCTCCATGGCCGAGCGGCTCAGTCCGCTGTTGATCAGCGCCGCCAGCCCGGCACCGAAGACCAGCGTCGAGCCGATCACCAAGAAGTCGGTCGCGGCATGGACGAGGACGTCGGCCAGGAAACCGCCGCTGCGGACGTGGGCGTGATCGCCTTCAGAGGCGTTTCCTTCCAGCAGCACGTTCTCTTCGCCGAGCCACTTCCACACGACCAGGCCAACGGCCACGGCTACCAGGTACGCCAGGCCCACACGCAAGCCGGCCACCGCCCACGACCCGCGCCCGCGGAAGGCGACCGCCGTGCTCAGGATCACCAAGGGGTTGATCACTGGCGAGGCGAGCATGTAAGAGACCGCGCAGGCCGCCGGGACGCCCTTGCGCACCAGGCGGCGGGCCACCGGTACGATGCCGCATTCGCACATGGGAAAGATCAGCCCCAGGCAGGCACTCAGGCCGATACCCACCAGGCGGCTCCTGGGAAATAGTCGGGCAATCGCCTCACGGGATACGGCCACTTCGAGAATGCCGGACAACAACGCCCCGAGCACCACGAAGGGCATGGCCTCGTACAGCAAGGCCCACCAGACGAAAACGAAATCCGACAAGTTGAAAGAAAAGGCGTTCACTCGGCGGCCCCCTCCTTGGACCGGATCGCCGCCTCGATGGCCGAGTCGTTCATCCCCAGGGCGTTCAAGGCGACGGTGGCCCACCAGGCCGCTTCGGCCGGGTGGCCGGCGTCCAATTGGCCGCGCGATCGCCCCACCAGCCCCGCCACAACCTCACCGGGCGACTCGGCTGCCGCCATCGCCTCGGCCAACTCGACGAGCCTCTCCGCCGCTTGGGGCGAGAACCTCAGCCCCTGTGGTTCCTCCAGCGCCCGGAACCACTCGGGCACCGCCGCCTCGTCCCCCGGCGCCGCATCAACGCCCGCCAAGCCAGCGGCCACGCGCAACAACCGAGCCCCCCGCCCGTACTGGCCGGCTCGCACCAGCCGGCTTGCCCTGCCGACCACCTTCTGCACCGCCTGATGACCCTCGGTCAACAGGTCCTCGCCCACGCGGTAAGCCGGTTCGATCCGCCTGAGCAGCATGGCCACCGTTTCGGCCGGCTGGCCTCCAAGCCCCGAGCCTTGCCACCGATCCGCTTCGGCCAACATCCGCTCGGCCAACGCCAGCTGCGTGGCCACCGCGGCGCCGTCCGCCTCGGCCGCGGCGG
>DQVB01000088.1 GCA_015661985.1 Planctomycetota bacterium
CGGCCGAGAGCGAGAAGACGATGGCGATTACGGAAACGGGGGTCAGCTATTACGGGATCAGCCACGTCGAGCACGCTCGACGCGATTTCCAGGAAATGATCGAACACAACTGCACGGCGGTGCTCTTGGCGCTGTCGGAGTTCGACATCGACTTCTGGCGGCCGAACATCGCCCGGATCGTGGAGGCCGGCAAGGAGTTGGGCCTTACCGTCTATCTGGACACCTGGGGCGTCGGCAAGTGGTTTGGAGGCGAACCGCCGAGCCTGTTCCTGACGAACAACCCCGGCAACCGACAAGTCTCGGCTCTGACCGGGGAACCGCTTCCGGCGGCCTGCTTCAACAGTCCGGCCTTCCAAGAGTACTTCTTCGAAATCTGCGAACGGTTGGCCCGCGAGGTCGAGGCCGACGGCTTCTTCTGGGACGAGCCGCACTACGCATTGCCCAAGGGCTACGCGTCGATCACCGGGGGAGCGGGCGACGACTGGAGCTGCCGTTGCGCCTATTGCCAGAGGGCCTTCGAGGAGCATTACGGGTACCCGATGCCGCGGCAACTGACGATGGAAGTGAAGCGATTCCGCCAGGACCGGGCGTTGGGGATTCTGGAAACCGCCTCGCGGAAGATCAAGGCCATTCGTCCGCACAGCAAGATCATCTGCTGTGTCCATGCCACGCTGGGCACCTACTACATCACCGAGAACCGCGGCTACGACAACTGGGACAAGGTCGCCGCCTCCGATGCGTGTGACGTCTTCAGCACGACCATCCTTTCGTACCAGTTGCCACGCAGCTTCTTCCGGTCGATTACCGAGCGAACCGTGGCGACGGCCCGCAAGCACCAGGTCGGGTCTCAGCGATGGCTGATGGGCTACTACCAGGAACCGGAAGACCTGGGCGAAATCGCGGATATCGCACAGCTTTACGCGGATTTGGGCGTCCAGAGCTTGTTCACCTGGACGTATCGGGGCGGGCACGGCACGGTGCTGGCGGCCCCTCGAGCGCTGGAGGTTTGGGACGCCGTCGGCAAAGCCTACGGCCAGGTGCTTGGCCGCTGACGCGTCCGCCGGGAGGTCCTGGTCGTGCCGGAACGCGGCCGTCGTCTTCCCGGTCGATGCCGGCAGCGGTGTCTGTTTCCACGACCACGAATTCGAAGGGACCAAACGATGGCAAACGAAGGCCCGGATTTCGGTTACCTGGACAGGACGATCGAGCTGATGCGCAAGATCGAGCGCGAGCAGCAAGAGAATATCGAAAAGGCAGCCGCCCTGATGGCCGACGCCATCGAACAAGACCGGCTGATCCACGTCTACGGCGGCGGAGGCCATACGACCCTGGTGATGGGCGAGATGTTCTTTCGCGCCGGCGGGCTGGCCAACATCAATCCGATCATGGAAACCGGCCTGTCGGTCTTCAACCAGGCCCTGAAGTACCTGGAGTTGGAGCGGTGCGTGAACTACGGTCGCAGCATCGTGAAGTATTACCGGCTGCAACCGGACGACGTGTTGATCATCTTCCACAACATCGGCATCAATGCCGCCACCATCGATGCCGCCATGGAGGCCAAGGAGCAGGGCGTCAAGTTGATCGCCGTCAGTTCCTCGCGCTGGCAGGAACAAATGCCGGCCGACCATTTCATCCGCCACCCCAACGGAAAGAATTTGTTCGACCTGGCCGACGTCTGCATCGACGATTACAACGAGGTCGGCGATTGCGTGGTCGACGTTCCCGGTTTCGACACGCCCATCGCTCCCAACTCGAACATCATCGACTTCTACATCGCCCATCGCCTGGAGATCGAAACCGTGCGACAGTGCGTGGCGAGGGGAATCGAGCCGCCCGTGTGGCGAAGTGCCAACGTTCCGGGCGGCGACGAGGCGAACGCGCGGTTCGTCGAGAAGTACCGGTCGCGCGTGAAGATGCTGTGAACTGCGAAGTCCGAATCGAGAAAAGAAAGCTGCCAATGTCCCCCGCCGCTCTCGCCAACGTGAACGAGGCCCTGGAGCGTCTGCTGCGGAAGTACGAGGTTTCCGTGGATCGGCCGTGGCGGCTTCTTGGCAAACCCCAGCCCTCCGACCGGGGCCCGGCCGGCGCTCTGCAACTGGTCCCCGGCTGGGCGGAAGCGGAAGCAGACCTTCCCGAGACGACGGTGCCGCTCCGGCCGTGGCGGGCGGAGCGACGTTTCCTGGAGTTGAGGCGCCTGGTCGAGGATGAGACGATCGTGCCCGCCTTGATGTGCCGCTTCGCCTGCCTGACCGACGGCGAGGCGATTTCGCTCGACGCGGCCCTTTATCGCGAGTTCGACCTCGTGGCGTGGCTTGGCGGTGCGCCGATCACCCGGGTGTACGCGACCATCACGGCCGGGCGCGCGGCCAACGTGGTCCTGCGCCTGGCCAACGACGTCCTCTGCAGCGTGGAGGTGGCAACCACGCTCCCGCCGGGAACGCCCATGCAGGATCGGCACGAGTTGATTGCCCGGCGCGGCGTCGCGTCCGATCGGGTCGTCGATACCCAGGTAACGCAATCTTCCGTCTACGTCTGGAGCGACGGCGAGACTCGGCAGTTCACCGATACCGACGCCGAGTTGTTCGGATTGTCTCCGCTGGAAGTCTCGCTGGTGCGGTCGGCCTACCAGGCCCTTTCCAAGCCCGAGCATCACGGAGAAATGCGGCGGCAGCACGCGAGGCTGCGACAACTGGTCGCGTTGGCTTACGAGTCGGACCGCAGGCAACAGCGTCTCGACGTGCCAGGAGGCCCTCCATGAAACCACTCAAGATCGCCATGCTCTCGCTGACCCACGGGCACACGCGCAAGTACTTCCGGACGCTCGAAGAATCCCCGCAACTGGACTGGGTGGCGGCCAGCGCCGCGGACGATGTGGTCGAGGAGCGATTTCGCCAGGCCGTCAAGGGCGTGCCCTGCTACCGGGACGAGGAGGAGATGTTCGACCGGCATCCGGAGATCGAGGCGGTCGTGCTGGCGTCGGACAATAGCGAGCACCTGCGGCAGATGAAGGCGTGTGTGGAGCGCGGGATTCACATCCTCTCGATGAAGATCCCCACCTTCGATCTGGACGAATACGACCAGATGATCGAACTGGTGGAGCGCGCGGGCCTGGTTTGCCAGATCGAGCTGGAACTCCACTACAACCCGGTGGTCCATCGCGTCAAGAAGCTGGTGGCGGACGGGACCGTGGGACGGATCCTGTCGATCCAGGCGACCAACATCACCCTTTCGCCCGTCTGGGCCTTTCCTTGGCAGGGCGTACCG
>DQVB01000083.1 GCA_015661985.1 Planctomycetota bacterium
AGCGCGGCAGACGAGTCTGCGGCGGGGGCAAGAAAGCTGAGAGTGGTCGTCTTCGGCGCCCATCCGGATGACCCGGAATCGGGCGCCGGCGGGCTGATTGCTTTTTTGACGCAGGCTGGGCACGAGGTGATTTGCGCCTACGGGACGGCGTTCCGGGGGAATCGCAGGTTTTTCGGTCGCCCGGAGGCCGACGTGCGGCGAGCCGAGGCGGCGGCCGCGTGCAAGGTGCTGGGTGCGGCGCCCAAGTTCTTCGACTACGCCCACGAGCGGCTGTTCGCCGATCAAGACACGGTCAAGGAGATCGCTGACTGGCTCGATCAGGTGAAACCGGACATCGTCGTCACCCACTGGCCGCTGGATACACACCCGAACCACCACGTGGTCAGCTCGCTGGTTTGGCAATCCTACCAGCGGAAGGGCGGTTGGAACCTGTACTTCTTCGAGGTGATGACCGACCAGCAAAGCATCGCTTTCAGGCCGCAGCTGTATCTGGACATCGAGCCGGTCCGGTCGATCAAGCGACGGGCTCTGGCGTGCCACAAGAGCCAGCAGCCCGAGGCGATCTGGCGCGTCCACGAGAAGATGCACCGGCGCCGCGGCGCCGAATGCGGCGTGAAGTTTGCCGAAGCCTACATGCTCGTGGAGGCCAAATCGGGCTGTCCTTTGCTGCCTGTGAAGTTCTTTCGCAGGGCCAGCGCGGCCCAATCGTCGGCGCCGGCGGGGAAATGAAATGGCCACCTTGCATCGACAGCGACCGTTGTTTATCGACAAGCCTTGTGAACAGGAGGGGCTGCAAGAGGAGTCAGGTGCGATGGACACCACCGGATTCGTTACGCGACGAAGTTTTCTGGGAACCTCCGCGGCCGTTGGTTTAGCGTTGGCGGGCCGGCGGTACGTGAGCTCGTCGGCCGGTCGGCTGGAGGCGGCTGAGGCAGAAGCGGCGGCGGACAGCTCAGGGGCCGGGGGAAAGGCCGGCCCTGTGATTGACTGTCACGCTCATCTGACCCACCACAGCAGGAAGGATTACCAGGAGCGGGACCGCAAGCTGATCGAGGCGGCGGACAAGCTGGGGATCGACCAGCTCTGCTGCTCGATCCTCACTCCGCGCCGTCCGGCCACGGCCGATGGCTTTCGCCAGTGCAACCTATGGGTGGCCGAGGCGATGAAGCGGTTCAAAGGCCGCGTACTCGGCTACTGTTACGTGAATCCGGGATACACGCGCGAGGCGTTGGAGGAGATCCGCCGGTGCGTGGAAGAGCGCGGGTTCATCGGCATCAAGCTCTACAACGAATACAGGTGCACCGAGCCGGTCGTGTTTCCCGTCGTAGAGCTGGCCATCGAGCTGCGCGTGCCGATCCTGCACCACGCCGGACACGGGCATTACCCGTTCCCGAATCAGCCACGGATTTCCGACGGCGGAGACCTGGCCGAGCTGGGCCGGCGATACCCCGAGGCCCGGCTGATCTGTGCCCACATCGGCGGCGGTGGCGATTGGGAGTGGACCATCAAAGCCCTGCGCCACGGGGACAATGTGTTTCTGGACACCAGCGGCAGCGTGGTCGACGAAGGCATGATCGAGCTGGCCGCCCGGGTGCTCGGCGTCGCTCGACTGGTGTTCGGCTGCGACATGTCGATGACTGCCGGGGTGGGCAAAATCCGCGGCGCACGGCTTACGCCGGAAGCGAAGCAGAAGATCCTGGGCGGCAATATGAGGCGACTTCTCGAGATGCGAGGCTGAACGATGATCATCGACACGAACGCGTACCTGGGCTTTTTCGCCTTCCGTCAGCTCCGCCACAACACGGCCGAGGGGCTCTTGCGGCTGATGGACGAAAAAGGCATCGACCGGGCCATGGTCTCCAGCGCCAGCGCCATTACGTATCGGGACGCCCAAGCGGGCAACGAGGAAGTGGCGGCCGCCGTGGACTCGCATCGCGACCGGCTGATTCCCTTCGCCGTGATCAACCCGGCTTACGCGGGATGGAAGGACGACTTGAAGATCTGCCACGAGCAGTTCGGGATGAAAGGGCTGCGGCTCTATCCGAAATGGCACAACTACGCCCTCTCCGACCGTCCCTGTCTGGATCTGATCCATGAAGCCACCGGCCGGGGCATGGTGGTGTCCGTGCCGATCCGCGTGGAGGATTACCGGCAACGAAGCTGGCTGGTCGATGTGCCCGACGTTCCGCTGGACGAGATCGTCGCGCTGGTGCGAGCCTGCCCCAAGGCTCGCTTCATCCTGCTGAACGGCATCGGCTATACTCGCACGCTTCTGGGCCAAAAAAACGGTGGCCTGCCGGCGAACTACTGGATCGAGATTTCGCGCCTCACGGCTCTGTTGGCCAACGAGGTGGGCGAGCTGGTCTCACGGCTGGGAGCCGACCGCGTGGTCTTCGGCAGCGGCATGCCCTTCAAGTACCCAGACCCGTCGCTGCTGAAGCTGGAAGTACTCGACGCCCCTCCCGAAGTGAAGCAAAAGATCCGCAGCGCCAACGCGGCCCGATTGCTCCAGCCCCAGAGGTGAAAGAGCCGGGCCGTAGGCCACCGAGTTTCTCCCTAACGCAACAGAGCCGCAACCAAACGGGACAGGCCGCCAATCCGTCCTGCAATCATCTGCGCGCCATGCGCGCATCCTATGAAGCAAGACTCTGACGAGGTCTACCGGATCCCGTACGCTCTGGGCCCGGTCACCGGCCACCGGCGCTACGCGGGGAAGGTGGAATGGTCATTCCCCAAGGCCTCACAATCCACGATCTTTACGAGGCCCTTCGCGACATCGGCAATTCTTTGTGTGCTCGAAGGCCGAACCGAGCTGCTGAGTGCACTGGACGTTGCGAAGTTGGCCTGCCGGCGCGCCGCCCCGCCCAGACGCGTCTCGCCAAGCCAACCGTCTCGCCGACGATCGCAGCATCCCGCCGCCATGCATCGGAGGATCGGAGGACGGCGCCGAGAGCGCCCGTTTGCCATTGGCTGGCCACTTGCAGCGATTCCGTGGCCTTCACGTTACCGAATTCCGCCCCGGGTCTCGAAGACCCTAAGGGCCATGCGGCCGCGGTGCATGATCTCGGGCATGGGTGACAGGTAGCCACTGACGTACTTGACGCCGTCGATGTGCCCTTCGATCCGCTCGCCCATGAACCGGGCCGTCAGGCCCATGCGCTTGCCCGTGGGGATGCGGGAGGTCGTGTAATCGAGGGTTCTGGTCTTTCTTGTCCAGAAGCCGGCTTCGCGGGGCGCCTCGGGGCCCGGCCATTTGGCGCGGATCTGGAAATAGTTCTATCACAGGCTGTGCCGCACTCTGGTCCACATGGGCACCAGGCTGATCGCGTTCGAAGAGGCGCCGAACTCGACGGCCATCAGCGAATGCTCGCCCGCCGTCTCCGGCAGGCTGGGAACCCGCACGCGGCCGTAGATGCCGAACCCCCTGTAGTCCTCCTGCGCGATTCGTTCGGGGAACTCCGGTTCGTCCGGCGCCTTGTCCTTGAGTTTCCAGGCGTCGCGTTCGACCTGGTAGTTCTCCCAGCTCGGGTTGCCTGCGACCGTTGTGAGGTGATGCCAGAGCCGACCGGAGCGCAATCGCAGCCGGCCGTTGTAAACCCCGATCTCGATGCGTGCCCCGTCAATGACTCCTTCGTAGTTGCCGGTCTGCGGGTTGCGTGTGATCTGGCCCCGCGTCCCTTGCTGCCCTTCGGGACACTTGTGCGTCCAGCGCGGCCCTGGGCTTGGACGGTGGTCTCGTGGCCGAGCATCCGGCCGCTGAGTGTCAGCCCGCGCCGCGCGTTGGCGTGCATCCCGGCAACCAGCGCACGCCGGCCGTCAGGGTGAACGGCCACAGCAGCCAATACATGGAAAATACCGCCGGTGACAGCAGGACCTACCGCAGGACAGCCCGTGCCCACCTGACGCGACGGGGCCGCACCCGGAGGTCGGTTTTTCCCGGATCGGCTGCGAGTTCCTGGCGGCCGCGGTGCGGACGGGTCGGAGGTGTTCGCCTACGCGGCGATGACATTACAAACCGTCGGCGGTA
The DNA here is from genome assembly GCA_015661985.1 of Planctomycetota bacterium. Taxonomy (GTDB): domain Bacteria; phylum Planctomycetota; class Planctomycetia; order Pirellulales; family Thermoguttaceae; genus SZUA-1497. Next base: position 4,028 of record DQVB01000083.1, read on the forward strand.
TAGTGCCGGAAGGAGCTGGAAAGGAGTTGTATGCGATGGCCACTGACAGATTCGTTACGCGAAGAAGTTTCCGCGGAACCCTCGCGGCTTTCGGCGTCGCCCTTGCGGGCCGACAGTATGTCGGCTCGCCGGCCGGTGGGCTTGGCGCAGCCGCGGCAGGGGTGGACGTGCCGGAAGCCGGCGTTAAGACCGGCCCTGTGGTCGACTGTCACGCCCGCTTGGCCCGCCGGAGCAGGAAGGATCGCCGGGAGCGGGGCCGCTAGCTGATCGAGGCGGCGGGCAAGCAGGGGATCGGCCAGCTCTGCTGTTTGATCCTCACGCCGCGCCGACCGGCCGCGGCTGAGGGCTTTTCGTCTTCGTGTCACGTTGGCTCGCGCCGGCAAAGGCTGCTCGTCGCTGCTCTACACGTTCTGCTCACGCTGCTGGCCACCGTTGCCGGCGCGGCCGCGGCGCAGGGCGAGCCCGAATCGGACTATTTGAAGATCGTCCGAGACTATGCCGACGCGATGATCACCCATGGGCGCGACATCTACGGCCGAGAGCACTCGCCTCTGTTCGCCGAGGCACTGGACCGGCGCACGATGCGGATGCTTGAGGGTGAGGGGCTGGCAAAAGTCGCGGCTATCCCCCATGCCGAATGGAGCATCCGCCCGCACGACCGGATGATCACCGGCGGCAACCCCCAGCACTGCCAGAACCTCTACCAGATCCTGTACGGCCTGGCCGCGGTCACTGGCCGGCGGCGGTACGCCGACGAGGCGGACCGATCGCTGAGGTTTTTCTTCCAGCACTGCCAGAGTCCCGCCACGGGGCTGTTCTGTTGGGGCGAGCACGCCGGCTGGGATTTCCGCACGGAAAAGCGGATCGACAAGCCGGCGGGGAACATCCACGAGTTCTACCGCCCGTGGGTGCTGTGGGACCGCAGTTGGCAACTGGCACCGGAACCCTGCCGCCGCTTTGCCGTGGGGCTGTGGGAGCATCAAATCGGCAATCACCCGACCGGCGACTACTCGCGCCACGCCGCGATCGACTCGCACGGCCCAGGCACCGAAGCCCCGTATGCCCGGCACGGTAGGTTCTACATCGAGACGTGGGCGGCCGCCTACGAGAAGACGCAGGACGAGGTGTTCCTGGGGGCGATCGAGTCGGTCCTCAACGGCCTGGAGCGGGCTCGCCTCCACGAGGGCGGCATGCTCGTCGGCGGCTCCAAGCGCCGGGGCCGGCGCAGACCCTACGATGTGTCGCTGGCCGTCTCGCTGGGCAACGCCGCGGTGAAAGTACCGCCCGAGCTGAGGGCCAAGATGCAAGACGTCGCCGCAACAAACGACACGGTGTTCGCCGAGCTGCACGCCGAGGCAGCCGGGGCTTCCCCCGCACCGGACAACCTGTGGTCCAATGCGTACGGGGCGGGTGGAGGAGCCGGTTGGATTCCTGTCGGTACCTCTGATCGTTCGACTGCCGGTTCAGACTACATCAACCTGAAGTTGATGTCCGAGCCAATACCTCGTCGAACGGTCGCAACACGTAGCCCAACTGCCTGCCGGGACTACATCGCAGGCTGCGAGTCTGTGCCCATGGCACTGTCTCGGTGAACCTTCGTTGGGCTCTTTGAACAGAAAACAGCGGCGACTGCTCACTTGGAGTAGATCGGCTTCGCGTGAGTGGGTCTGGGCCTGCTGCCATTGGCGCAGGGGCCGATTCGATTCCCCGTATGGAAATGTCTCTGGCCACCCCTTCGCCGCCAGTGGAAAACAAAGATCGACTGCCGATTCGGAGTACATGCCTCAGGAGCCGGGGGTTGTGGGTTCGAGTCCCACCGGCGCGACTCACACAGAGCGCAGCGCCGTAGCTCAAGAGGTAGAGCACCGTAGACGTCTCTGGGTCACCGCTTCGTCGATCTTACGAATACATCCCGACTGCCTGCTGGAGTACATAGGGTCTGTTGCCGAAAGGCGTGCAGGTTCGAATCCTGCCGGCATCGCAAGGTGTCGTGGCGGAATGGGTAGACGCGACAGACAGTTGTCTCTGGCAAACCCTTCGTCGGGTCCTTTTGAGGAGAGGAGGTGGCGATGGCTAACAAGACTTTGTTTTCGAGCTTGAAGAGCGTTTTGCCTCGGACCGACACGCGGAACGAGGCCGGTGGTCGTGCGTACCGTTTGTCGCCGAAGCACGCTCTGGCCCAATTGGCGGCCACCGGCTGCTTCAACGGCACGTACTACGCTGCGGCCGAGTCCCAGCTCGACGAGCTGCGGGATCTGATCGACCAGGTCGACGACAACGTGTTCCTGGCGAAGCTGGCCGTCTACGCGCGCCAGCGGGCCTTCATGAAAGACATGCCCGCGGCATTGCTGTGCGTGCTGTCCACCCGTGACACGGAGCTGACGCACCGCGTCTTCGACCGGGTTGTGGATAACGGCCGCGTGCTGCGGACGCTGTTCCAGATGGTCCGTTCGGGCCAGTTTGGCCGCAAGAGCCTGTCCAGCTCGCTCCAGCGGGCGTTCCGGCGGTGGTTGAACGAGGCGTCGGTGAGCCGGTTGCTGTCGGCGTCCATTGGTCACGACCCGAGCCTGCGGGACGTGCTCCGCCTGGCGCGGCCGGTCCCGAAGGACAACGAGCGCCGGGCCCTGTTCGGCTGGCTCGCGGGCCGGGAGGTCGAGAAGTGGGCGCCGGCCACGGAGACCGACCTGCCGGAGGAGGTCCAGGCCCTGATCGCCTACCGCCAGGCCGACTCGGCCGAGGCCCAGGCATTGATCCTGGGCAGCCTGTCGGTCCGCTGGGACCTGCTGGCCGACGCGGCCAAGGGCCCGCTGGTCTGGAAGGCGATCGCCCGGCAGATGGGTCCGCAGGCCCTGCGGATGAACCTCAACACGCTCGTGCGCCACGACGTGTTCGCAGGCGGTCCGGCGGGCCGTGAGATGGTGGACTACGTGGCAGGCCGGATCGCGGATGCCGGCCAGATCCGCCGCTCGCGGCAGTTCCCGTACCAGTACCTGGCGGCGTACCTGAACGCCAGCGATGAGGTGCCGCGGAAGATCAAGCAGGCCCTGCACAAGGCTGCCGAGGTTGCCTGCGGCAACATCCCCGAGATGCCGGGGCCGGTGGTCATCGGCGTCGACGCATCGGGCTCGATGAGCTGCCCGGTCACCGGTTACCGTGGCCGGGGTGCAACGAGCAAGGTGCGCTGCGTGGACGTGGCTGCCCTGTTCGCGGCGGCCGTCCTCCGTCGCAACCCGGACAGCGTGGTTGTGCCCTACGACACACGGGCGTACCCGGTCCGCGTCGATCCGGCCGACTCGATCCTGAGCGTGGCCGAGCGGCTGGCGCAGTTCGGTGGCGGTGGCACGGATTGCTCCGTGCCGATCCGCACGGCCAACACGAACTATCGCAACCGGCGGTTTGCTGGTGTGGTCCTGGTCAGCGACACGGAGAGCTGGGTCTACCGCAGCCGGGCGCTGGCGTACGGTACTCGCGGTGCCACGGGCGTGATGACCGAGTGGCAGAAGTTCGTCAAGAACCAGATGCGGCTGGGTGGTCACGACATCCCGGCCCCGAAGCTGGTCTGTATCGACCTGCAGCCGTACACCACGACCCAGGCACCGGACCGCGAGGACATCCTGAACATTGGCGGCTTCAGCGACGCCGTGTTCGACGTGGTCGCCGCGTTCCTGGCCGGAGACACCGGCCGATTCGTGGCCGAGGTCGAGGCCGTGGATCTGTGACCATGGCGCCCCCGGGTCCCCATGCCGGCTCGGGGGCGTTTCTTCACCCCAGCGTTGCAAAC
>DQVB01000271.1 GCA_015661985.1 Planctomycetota bacterium
AGTCAAGGCGATTTAGAGGAGGAAGGCCTGTCCATGACTCACGTCGTTTGCGAACCCTGTCTGGATTGCAAGTATACCGATTGCGTGGTGGTTTGTCCGGTGGAGTGCTTCTACGAGGGCGAGCGGATGCTCTACATCCACCCGGATGAGTGTATTGATTGCGAAGCGTGTGTGCCGGAATGCCCTGTGGAGGCGATCTTCTTGGACGAGAATGTCCCCGAGGAGTGGGACCACTACATCGAGCTAAACGCGGAGATGGCCCCCCAGTGCCCGGTGATCACAGAGAAGAAAACACCGTTGGCTGAACAGTAGCACCCCATCCAGGTGCTCGGCCCGCCCACCGTGCGACCAACAGCTACCCTAAGCCGACCCGGCGACCGGCGTGCGAAGCTTACCAGACGTAGTAGCCGAAGAACGGGGGCGGGGGCGGCAATGGGGGCGGCAACGGCGGCCCGAGGAAGACGGGTCGGCGGTAGACCACCACCGGAGCGGGGTAGTAATAGTAAACCCGCCGCGGGTAACGGTAGACATAGGTCGAGTAATAGCAGGAGTATGGGTAATAGGTCCGCACCACCACGCGACGGGCCTGGGCCTCTCTGGGTGCAGCCACCATGAGGGCGGCCGCCATCACACCCGCCACCAAAAGCCACTTGATCCATCCTCTCATCGTTCGACCTCCTGGGATTAAGTCTCTTGGGCAAGCGGCTCGGCCTTCAGCCTCCCGCTGATCATTGTAGACTCATCGCGGTCGCCCGGGCAATAGCTTGCCCCGCACCGTGGCGTTTCCCACAGCTGGACCTCCGCCACCGGAAACCCTCGGCTGGCGGTGAACTCGTAGATCAGTCGGGCGATGTTCTCGGCCGTGGGGTTCTCGTCCATCACAAATGGGGCTTCGCCCAACTTCCGGAGCGGGTCCACCAGGGGGTCATCCCGGCACAGCAACAAGCGGTGATCCAGCTGTTCGTCGATCCATTCGCTTATGGTCCGCTTGATTTCGGCGAAATCCACCACCATGCCCCGATGGTCCAATCCGCTGGTCTGGAAGGTGATAATCACCCTGCCGTTATGGCCGTGGAGCCGGCGGCATTTGCCTTCGTAGTTCAACAGGCGATGGCCGTAGCAGAAATGGATTTCTCGCGTTACCCGAAACATCTCTGATGATCCTTTCCAGTTGTCCAGCTTCAGTGAGATCCTTCGGCAACGGGGCATCTGCCAGCGGTGGCCCCGAAAACCGGTGGATCCTCAGGCTCAGCCGGCGGGCAGCGGAACGGCGTAGGCTGTAGGGTCGTCCATGTGAGCCATCCGGAAAGCCGCGCGGCGCTCGCCACATTTGTTACACTGGCCACAATGGAGCCCGTCGCGGGGGTCGATACAGGAAAAGGTCAACTCCAGCGGGAGGCTTCGACCGAACTGCATGACCTGCCGCTTGCTCAAGCTATCGAAGGGCCGCAGGAGGCGGACGTGGGGCGCGGACGAACAGTTCAACGCCGCCTCCAAATGCCGGAAAAACTCGGCCGAAGCGTCCGCAAAGGGGTTGCTAGCGAGCACGCCCAAGGCCAGAGCCTCCATGCCGTGCAGCTGGCACCATAGGGCCGCCTTGAGCACCAGCAAGGCATTGCGGCCGGGCAGATACACGGCCCAATCCGGACTACCACGACCGGGCACACCTGAGCCGGTGATGCTCCAATGCTGGCCGTACAGGTCACCCACGGGCAAATCAAGCGTCACGAGCGGGGCCAGCCGTCGAGCAGCCAAGCGGCCCAGAACGAGCCGAGCGGCAGCCAGCTCTTCACGCTCCCACCGCAGGCCGGAACGCACGTACAGAGGTACCACCCGACAGCCCTGATCCAAGAGGAAGGCGACCAGGATCGAGCTGTCCAGTCCCCCGCTCATTAGCACGGCCGCCGGGGAAGGGAAACGCTGGGAGCTCATGACACAGCATTCGGCTCAAAGGCACGTCTGCTCATTCTACGCCCCACCCGACGGCCGGGAAAGTCCCGACATGCTCGGTGCCGCTGTCCCAGCCGGGCCTGCCACACCGGCAACGAAATACGCCCGGCTCGAAACGCCAAGCTGCAAAAGTGCGCGGCTCGGAGAGCCAAGCTACAAGAGTGGCGCTTTCCAGTCAGAGCCGGCGGGCCGTGGCAGGCGGCCGTCCGACGACAAGTCGTCTGGCATCCCTGCAACCTTTACTGGCCTCGCCCGGTGGCGTAAGCTGAATCGGTCTTGTCACTCACACCGGTTATGGCTATGCTCTCCGGCGCTTCTGGGTTGACCGACGCGAAAGCGAGCGACATCACCCCGCCACGGAGGATGATCGCCTACCAAAGGGCCGGCCTCCTGGGGCTCGCACTAGGGCTGTGTGTGCCGTTGGTGGTCGCCGGGCTTTTGGTGCCGGACCCTCGCGGCTACGGCACCCACGAGCAGCTAGGGCTGCCGCCGTGTAGTGCCACGGTCTTGTTCGGCGGTCGCTGCCCGACTTGCGGGATGACCACCGCCTGGGCGTGGCTGGTTCGGCTGAGGATCTGCGAGGCCCTCCGGGCCAACGTGGGAGGAGTTTTGCTCGGTTTGGCCACGGCCGTGTCGATCCCCTGGCTTGTCCTGTCGGCTCTCCGGGGGCGATGGTTCCTTTGGGTGCCCAACGGCGGTCAGGTGTTTGTCGCTTCGGTGGTGTTCCTGGGAGTCACCTTCCTGGATTGGCTGATCCGGTTGGTCATCGGGTTGTCGTGAGAGGCCGGAAGCCGGTTTGATCGTCGATCCGGCGGCGGGCAAGCCTTCCGGGCCGCCCTCGGGCGACCTGCCATCCACAGACTGAACTTGTCCGGAACTTGTCCGGAACTTGTCAACACAACAGCCATTCGGCGACGAAAGGATGCGTCTGGTGCAGCGGCTCCGCCTTGCGTTTGCACGGCGGGCGAACTTCCCTCTTCCTGGGTCACGAGGTCTGCCATGCAATTCGGTCGTTTTGGGCGCGTCGGCCAGATCGTGGGATGGGCCGGTTTTCTGGCCGCCGTGGCGGCCCTTTCCGGGTGCACCACACTGGCCACAGCCATGTACATCTTCAAGGGAACCGATGTGGATGCGGAGTTTTCCGGATTGCGGGACAAACGCGTGGCCGTGGTCTGCCGGCCCGTGGCCAATCTGGAAATCCGCAGCCAGAACGCAGCCCGACAGATCGCCCAGACGCTCAGCCAGTTGCTCGGGCAGCGTGTGTCGCGGATCGAGGTGATCGACCAACAGGAAGTGGCTGACTGGACGGACAACAACCTCTGGGAAGAGTATGTTGAAGTGGGCCAGGCGTTGAATGCCGATCTGGTGGTAGGCGTGGATCTGGAACGGTTCAGCATCCTCGAGGGACAGACGATTTATCGCGGCAAAGCGGATGTGGCCGTGATGGTCTACGACTGCCACAACGGGCAACGGGTCTACGAAAAGCATCTTCCCCAAATCGTCTACCCGCCGAACCATGTCGTCTCCGCTTCGGAGCAGCGAGAGGCGGAGTTTCGCCGTCGCTTCGTTCGCGTGGTGGCCGACCAGGTCGGGCGACTCTTCTACCGGCATGACCGCTACGCGGACTTTGCCCGCGATGCCGACGCGCTGCATTGACCGACCGCCTGGATCGACCTCGCCGGCCCCGTGGGAAGCGATCCGCCACAGCGTTGACGCCTCCCCGACAAACGTCTAGGATGGAAATAGGCCAAACGGTGGACATGCGCCTCCCTCCCCGGGAGGGCCAAGTATCGGGGCGTACAGGGCAAGGCGATTCCAGCAGCGAGGTCGAGTTTCCATGAGACGGCGCATCGATATCCCTAGGGGGACGACGTGGGCAAGCGCATCGGCCGGGCTTTTCCTGACGCTTGTCGCTCTGCAACTGGGTACGCAGCCGCTGAGCGATGCCAGGGCCGGCGAGGCACGACCGCGACAGAAGCCGCGGCCGCAGCAGCAGGAGAAGGAACCACTGCCCCAGCCAATCCTGGTGCGAGGACAGACCCTCCGCACCTCGGATGGCGTGCAACTCAGCGCCACCTTCTTTCCCGGCACCAAGGGCAAGAACACGGTACCCGTGATCCTTCTGCATTCGTGGAAGCGCGACAGGCGCGAGTACGCCAGCTTGGCCCGGTACCTGCAGGCGCAAGGCCACGCCGTGTTGGTCCCTGACCTCCGCGGCCACGGTGCGAGTCGGCTCATGACGGTGGGCGGCTCCGTCGTCGAGCTGGATTCTTCGAAGATGGCCGCCAAAGACTTCGAACAGATGATTTACAAGGACATGGAGAGGCTGAAGGCCTTCTTGGTTGAAAAGAACGACGCGGGGGAATTGAATCTGAGCAAACTCTGCATCGTTGGCTCGGAAATGGGCGCGGCCGTGGCCCTGTACTATGCCCGCTACGACTGGATGCTCCAACGCTACGAGGCGGCCTCCAGGCGCCGCGCCCCGGCGGCGGATGTGAAGGCCGTGGTGCTGCTGTCGCCCCCGTGGTCGTTCAAAGGCCTGCCGATCAGCGTGGTCACAAACCATCCGGCCATCCAAAAGCTCATTTCGATTCTGGTTATCGTAGGCAGGAACGACAGCAAATCGCTGGCTGATGCGCAACGGCTTCGAAAGCTGCTGGAGAGGTTCCGGCCCGAGGGGCGCGGGGAGGCGGGGGGGAGCAAAACGCTCTTCTTCGTCGATCCACCCACACGGCTTCAGGGCGCAAGGCTCTTGGGTGTGCGGGGACTGAACTTGGAGGCGATCATCGGCCGATTCATCGAGTTGCAGCTGGTTCAGCGCGACTTCGCGTGGCGCCAAAGACGCTGAGCCCTCCCGCCATGCTGGGCGGATGAGTGGAATAAGGTCACCGACTCTCGTAGGACAAGCGTCGCCCCTTTTCCCCTTTGCCCAGATCCAACCACCCACACTGCCCCGACAGACGTTTGCTCATGTTCCGGGCAAGCGAGGGGGCTTGCCCGACGGGTTTTTCCCGACCCGAGTGCCGCTCCACGAAAGCCAGCGGCAAGAGATCGTGCGGCCTACGAATCCGAAGACCCCCTCGGCGGCGACGGTGCGCCCGCTTGGGCGCTGGCTCCTTGAGGCACGGGGACCAGCGGGGGTGAGGTTGGCTGATCGGGGCGGTTGGCCGGCGGGATGATCAGTTCCAGGCCGATGGGCAACAGGTCAGGCGAAGCAAGACGGCCCCGGTTGGCTTCGTAGATCTCGAGGTATCGGTCCCGGCTGCCCAGGTAGCGGGCCGCCAAATCGGGCAGTGCATCGCCGTCGACGATCCTGTGGGTACGGACCGCAGGCGCCGGGTCGGATGTGGAGGGTTCAGCCCTGAGCTGAGGCAAAATCGCCCCAGTCGATCCCGCTGGATGCGGCGGGAGATAAGACGGAGCCAACGATGGAGGTGGCTCCACCGGGTCGATCGGCTTGATCGCCGGCGGCAAGGCGGCCGGGCCGGCTTCCGTCGCCCAGGCCGAAGAGACCCCCGTCGCCTGCTGCGCCGTGGGCGACGGGACCGGGTGACCCGCCATGAATTGTTCGGCCGGGGGTAGTTCCGGCGAGTTCACCCGCGTGGCTGGGTGCCGAAACAGTAGCGCCGTGGCGATGCCCGCCGTCATCAGCGAACCTGCCAGCAGTATTTTGGCGCTCCGGTCCATGGCTTCGATTCGAGGATGAAAAAACCGACTCAGCCCCGCTCCTTCGCCCCGCAAAAGGCCTCGCTCTCTCCTATCAAGTATCGAGCATGCTGGAGAACGGTTCGCCGTAGCGGCAAAGAATCGCTCTGTCGCTCGCTCCACGGGCCCTGGGTGATATCGAATATGCCGATTGCATAGGCTCGTTGAATTGTGCCTCTGGGGCGAGGGAGAGAAGAGGCGCAAGCACGATAAGCTGCGTCGCCGAAGTTGTTTGGGTCCTTGCGCACCTTGACCCGGGCGACCGGGACGCCGGCCCCCGCTATTC
>DQVB01000500.1 GCA_015661985.1 Planctomycetota bacterium
CTCGACCGACTCAGGGGGCACCAACCCCCGCCAAGTGGGTCTGGGCACCACGGTCTCCGAAATCACGCCCAATTTCAACCAGGGCACGATCCAGATCAGTGCCAATCCCATGGATATGGCCATCCAGGGTGACGGGTTCTTCATTGTCGAAGGGGCCAGCGGGGAGCACCTTTACACGCGTAACGGCCTGTTCAAATTGAACGCGGAGAACCAGATCGTCACGACCACAGGCAACCGCGTGCTGGGCTACGGGGTGAACGAAAACTACGAACTGCAAACCACCCTGGAACCACTGGTGATCCCCGTGGGTCAAGAGCTGGTGGCGCAAGCCACTCAAAACGCCTATCTTGAGGGAGCCCTCTCGCCTATGGGTGACGTGGCGGACACGCCGGAGATCATCCAGACCGACGTGTTGGGTAATGCCGCCTACAGCGCACCGGCCACCGCCGCCGACTACCGCGTCTCTCAAGCCCCCAACTGGCAAACTGCCGGCACGACGGCCACCCCCCAAAGCCTCGGCGGCACGCCCTTGGCCGGCGCCGACGGCACCTACCTGTACCGCTTCGTCTTCGCCGATGCGGCCAAAGGGAACCCCTGGGATACGGAGAGCGATTGGATCACCGCTGACATGACTGTGTCCGTCACGGCCACCACGGACCGAGTCCAGCTGGACAACCTGCCCACGGACGGGGACGACAACTATTCGTACCTTCGGATCTACCGCACTGCCCTGGACGGCACCAGCTTCTACTATGTGGGTGAGGTGGATCTCTCCGCCGGCGGGCCGCCCTTTTCCTACGTCGACACCACCACCGACGCGGACCTGGTTGATCCCTCGCGCCAATTCGACTCGTCCACGCTAACGGGCAACTACAGCTACTATGTCACCTTCTATGAGCCGGGAGCGGCCGAAAGCCGTCCCAGCCCCGTGATCGGCCCCCGGAACGTCGAAGACGGGCGGATCCAGCTTTCCAACTTGCCCACCGTCGAACCCGACGATACCACGGGCTGGACCTACCGCCGCATCTGGCGCAACACGGCCGACGACCCGAACACGTTCTACCTGGTGGCCGAGATCAACGATGTGACGAGCACCGACCTGAGCTTCACCGACGGCATCGACGACACCACGCTGGCCGCCGGCGGCGAAACCCTCGACTTCGACGGCCCGCGGATCAACGAGGGCACCGAACTGCTGAACGTCCTCCGCCGCGACGGATCGACCTATGAACAGGTCTTCCAGGAGGGCACCCTGCGCTTCACCGGTCGCAAAGGAGGTCGCAGCCTGGAAACCAAGGAGTTCGAAATCACCGATACGACTACGGTGAGCGACCTGCTGGTGTTCATGGAACAGGCCCTGGGGATCCGCCGCACCAGCGGCGACCCGGCCCACCCGCTCAACCAGACCGACAACCCCGGGGCCAGCGTCCAGGAGGGCCGCATCACCCTGGTGGCCAACGCCGGGGAGCCCAACGCCATCGATATCGGACTGTCGGGTATGCAGCTGGTTCAAGCCAACGACACGACCCAAAACGTGAACATGCCCTTCGGGTCGACCCAATCGGCAGTGGGCTCGGGCGCCATGAGCGACTTCGTCGTCTACGATTCCTTGGGCATTCCCATCCGTATCCGCCTAACCGCCGTGCTCGAGTCCCGCGACAACACATCCACCACCTACCGCTGGTTTGCTGATTCGCCCGACAACGACCCGACCACAGGAGCGTCGATCGCCGTAGGTACCGGGCTGATCACCTTCGACGGGGAAGGGAACTTCGTCAGCGCCACGGAGACCACCGTCAATGTAGACCGGACCCACGTCCCCTCAGCTTCGCCGCTGGCCTTTGACATCGACTTCAGTCAAATCTCAGGGCTGGCAGCCGACGAAAACCTGTTGGCCGTCTCGCGCCAGGACGGGTCGCCCCCGGGCGTGCTGACCAGCTTCCTGGTGGGCGAAGACGGCGTCATCCGCGGCGTGTTCTCCAACGGTATAGCCCGCACCATCGGCCAAGTGCGCCTGGCGCGGTTCGCCAACCCGGCCGGCTTGGAACAACGCGGCGAAAGCCTCTACGCCGAAGGTGTCAACTCGGGCATGCCGGTCCAGGGTAGCCCGGGCCAACAAGGTATCGGCACCATCATCGCCGGCGCCGTGGAACTGTCGAATACCGATATCGGCTCCAACCTCATCGATCTCATCCTCGCCTCCACCATGTACCGCGGCAATGCCCGCGTGATCACCACCGCCCAGCAGATGCTGGACGAGCTGCTGGCCCTGCGGCGGTAAGGCGATGGCCATGGGAGGCGACGTGCAGCCAGCTGAGGATCGGCCATGATCAAACTGACGCGGCTCGGCGGCGAAGTGTTCGTGCTCAATGCCGAACTGATCCAATACGTGGAAGCCCGCCCTGATACCTTCATCACCCTCACCACCGGTCAGCGCCTGGTGGTCGCCGAATCCATGGACGAAGTCCTGCGGCGGGCCGTGGCCTACCACCAGGCCAAACACATGATACCGGCCGCCACCTACCACCACGACGAAGGACCGAACCTGCGGATCCGAGGGGAAAGTTGAACCATGGACATTGCCAGCGTGGTTGGATTGGTCCTGGGAATCTCCCTCCTGTTGATCACCATCCTCATCTCCGAAGGTGCTTCCTTCGCCGCCTTCTTCAACGCCCCGTCCCTGATGGTCGTCATCGGCGGAGCCATCGCCGCCGTGCTCCTCAGCTTCCCCTTGAAAAGCTTCCTCGGCCTCGGTCGCGTGCTGAAGAACGTCTTCTTCAACAAACCGCGTGATATCACCGAACTGATCGAACAACTCGTCTCCCTGGCCGAAACCGCCCGCCGCGACGGCCTGCTAGCCCTCGAAGGCCGCCTGGAAGAAATCTCCGACCCCTTCATCGTCCTGGGCATCCAAATGGCCGTCGACGGCACGCGCGCCGAAGTGATCGAAGACATCATGCGCACAGAGATCGACGCAGTGGCCGCGCGGCACCAAGACGGCAAGAAAATCCTGGAACAACTCGGCCGCTTCGCGCCCGCCTTCGGCATGATCGGTACCCTCATGGGCCTGATCATCATGCTCGGCCAGCTGGATAACCCCGATAACCTCGGCCCCGGTATGGCCGTGGCCCTCATTACCACGCTCTACGGCGCCGTGATGGCCAATATCCTCTGCCTCCCCTGCGCCGAAAAGCTGGGCTTCATCAGCAAACAGGAATTGCTCTCCATGGAAATCATCGTCCGCGGCATCATGGGCATCCAGTCGGGGGAAAACCCCCGCGTGATCGAGCAGAAACTGACCACCTTCGTGCCCCCACGACTGCGCAACACAAACCGCAAAGCCGCGTGACCCGGCGCAAACCCCAGCGCAGTGCGGGCGAAGACAAACGAGCGGGAAATGACCAATGACCAATGCTAATGACCAATGCTAATGACCAATGCTAATGACCAATGCTAATGACCAATGCTAATGACCAATGACCAGACAGA
>DQVB01000284.1 GCA_015661985.1 Planctomycetota bacterium
AAGGCCGCGGCCGGACAATCCTGTCTGGCCGCGGCCACTACCGGGAGGGAAAAAGAGGTGCGCAGCTTATGCTCGATTCGACCAACCGCCTCCGCTACTCGGCAGTCCGTGGACTTGCCGCCGTTAGCTGTCAGCCCCTTTTTCCGGCGCCAACTTCGCCCACTGGACCGGTTTCACGCGGCGGGGTCTTGTTTTCCGTTCGCTGTATTGTCCCCCTTTTTTGGCCAAAGTCAAGTGGCAAAAATGCTGAGTTTTTTGGTTCACATTTTGGCCGGCCTCTCATGTGCGGACGAACGATCGCCAGGGCTTCCGCCCTCTCGACTTTGAAGTCGATCCGCGACGGACGAAACAAGCAGGCAGCCCTGCTCCAGAACCGGCTGGTCCCGGGCAGCCGGGGGGCGCTTGAGCCGCCGGGGCTTTCGGTCTTCGCGGCCTGGGCTTAGGATGATCAGGGTTTCGGTTTGGAGGCAAGACGGTGGGCGTGGAGTACTACGAACGAGACTACTGTCCCACGGCGGAGGTGCCTGAGCGGACGCAGTTCCTGCCGGGCACGACGGTGGAGATCATTCGCCCGGTGGACCGCGCCGTACGGCCCCAGCATGTGCTGTTTGATTTTGACGGCACGCTCAGCCTGATCCGTGAGGGGTGGCCCCAGGTGATGGTCCCTATGATGGTCGAAGAACTGCTGGCCACCGGCACCGACGAGCGCCCTGAGGCGTTGGAGCGGCTGGTGTTCGGGTTTGTCATGGAGCTGAACGGCAAGCAGACGATTTACCAGATGATTCGTTTGGCCGAAGAGATACGCCGCCGCGGCGGCCGGCCGGAAGATCCGCTGGTCTACAAGAAACGTTACCATGCCCGACTCATGGACCGGATCGCAGACCGCCGGGAGGCATTGCGCAGCGGACGACTGCGTCCGGAGGAGATGCTCGTGCCACATGCGTACGAGATCCTTGATCTGCTTCAACAACGGGGCGCGGTTTTGTACTTGGCCAGCGGCACGGACGAGCATTATGTGGTTGAAGAGGCCCAGCTGCTCGGGCTGGATCGCTACTTCGGTCCCCGCATCTACGGCGCCCGTGACGACTACAAGACCTTTTCCAAGGCAAGGGTGATCGGGCGGATCCTGGAGGAGCACCGTGTGGGTGGGTCTTCGCTGGTCGGTTTCGGCGACGGATACGTGGAGATCCAGAACATCAAGGAGGCTGGGGGGGCGGCCGTTGCGGTGGCCAGCGACGAAGCGGGCCGCAGCGGCCAGCCCGATACCTGGAAGCGGGAGCGGCTGATCGGGGTAGGGGCCGACATAGTGATCCCCGACTATCGCCATGGCCGCCAGCTGGTGGCCTATTTGTGGAACGAACTGTAACGGCCGCCGGCCCCGTCAGCGCGCCTGTGGAGGCGACCTGAGAGGAGAAAAACTGGAGCATGCCTTTCCCCAAGTTCGACCGGACGCAATTGGAGCTGTGGCCGCTGGACGACCGGGGCCACGAGCTGGACCGGTCCTCGCTCATTTACCCGGACAGCCCCTACGAGCCTTTCGAACATCCGGCCATTCCGGAGATCGCCGCCCGGGTGGTGGAGGCGGCTGCGGCCGGCCGCTCGGTCATCTGGTTCTGCGGGGCCCATGTGCTCCGCAAGGGCAACGGCCCGCTGCTGATCGACCTGATGCAGCGCCGGCTCCTCACCCATTTGGCATTGAACGGCGCCGGTGCCATCCATGACTTCGAGATGGCCCTTGTGGGCGGGACTTCGGAGAGCGTGGCCCGCTACGTTGCCCTGGGCCAGTTCGGCCTGTGGCGGGAGACGGGACGGATCAACGACGCGGCCGTAGCCGCCTGCCGCGATCGTATCGGGCTGGGCGAAGCCATCGGGCGGATGATCGAAGAAGAGTCGTTCCCTTACCGCCAGACCAGTGTCCTGGCGGCAGGCTATCGGCTCCAGGTGCCGGTGACGGTACACGTGGCCATTGGCCAGGACATCGTGCACGAGCACCCCAATTTCGACCCCGGGGCCACGGGAGCGGCCACGTACACCGATTTCCTGATTTTCACCCACGGCGTCAGCGGCCTGGAAGGTGGTGTGTTCTTGAACATCGGCACCGCCGTGATGGGACCGGAAGTGTACCTGAAGGCCTTGGCCATGGCCCGCAACGTGGCGCGGCAGCTGGGCAGGGGCATCCGCCATTTCACCACCGCCGTGTTCGATCTGGTGGCCTTGGGTGACCAGTTGCACCAGGAGGCCCCCAAAACGGATCCCCGCTACTATTTCCGGCCGTACAAGACCGTGCTGGTGCGGACCGTGGCCGACGGGGGCACGAGTTATTACGTGCAGGGAGACCACGGCCGCACGGTTCCCTCGCTGTACCACCAGATCGTGGCACGGTGTGATCGATGAAGACGCTGCGAGCGATGTCCGTCGACCGGCTGGAGGAGATCACGGCCGGTTTCCGCCGCGTGCGAATCGCCGTGGTGGGCGATTTCTTCCTGGACAAGTATCTGGATGTGGATCCCCGGCTGGCCGAGCGGAGCGTGGAGACGGGGAAGGTGGCCCACCAGGTGGTTTCGGTGCGCCACAGCCCGGGGGCCGCAGGGACGGTGGTCTCGAACCTGGCGGCCCTGGGCGCCGGGCGGCTCCATGCGGTGGGCTTCTCCGGGGACGACGGTCCGGGTTACGAACTGCGCGCCGACCTGGCGGCCCTGGACTGCTCGATCGACCATCTTCACCGCGACCCGGCCCGCTACACGCCCATCTATTTGAAGCCCCGCGACGTGACCGATCCCGGCTTGGCCGGGGAACATTCCAGGTATGACACGAAAAACCGCAGCCCCACCTCGGAGGCCATGGAGCGGCGGATCATCGAGTCGCTCGACCGCCTCCTGCCCGAGCTGGATGCCGTGGTCATCCAAGATCAAGTGGAAGAGGAAGGCTGCGGCGTGGTCACCCGACTCGTGGTCGAAGCGGTCGCCCAACGGGCTGAAGCCTGGCCGCGGGTGATCTTCTGGGCCGACAGTCGCCGCCGGATCCGGCGCTTTCGCCGGGTGATCATCAAGCCGAACCAGTTCGAAGCCGTCGGCCGGCCGGCCCCGGCGCCGGACGACAGCGTGAACCTAGAGGAACTCGTACCCGCCCTGGATGCGCTCCGCCGCACCACCGGCGCCCCGGTCTGTGTGACCCGAGGCGCCGGGGGGATACTCGCCAGCGATCCCCAACCGACACTGGTGCCCGCCGTCCGCGTCGATGGGCCCATCGACCCCACTGGCGCAGGCGACAGCGCAACGGCCGGTGCCGTACTGGCCTTGGCCGCCGGCGCCACCTTCCCTGAAGCGGCGCTGGTGGGAAACCTGGTCGCTTCGATCACCATCCAGCAACTGGCCACCACCGGCACCGCCCGCCCCGAACAGTTGCCCGCGCGATTGGAACTGTGGTGCGCCCAGCAGGCCGAGGGCCAATCGGGCCGGGAGTCGTAAACCGCTGGGCAGGAATGCCGAAATCGCGACCGCCGGACGGCGGGCGCCCGGAGTGCCGCATCTGCGGTTGACGCCCGTACTGAGCAGACGACCATTCCAGGAGCCCTGTGATGTGTTCTTCTCGATGGTATCCCGTCTGGATCGTTTGGTCTGTGTCCAGTTCGATCGCCGTGGCGGCGGTGCCCGGGTCGGCCTTCGTGCGCGATCCGTATCCGCAGAAACCTGGCCCGGTGCAGGTTTTCATCTTGGCCGGCCAATCGAACATGCAAGGGCAAGCCTCGTTGCGCACGCTCGAATACCTGGTTTACCACCCGGACACGGCAGCCCGATACGAACACCTCAAGGACCCCATGGGAGACTGGGTGCGCCGCGACGACGTCTGGGTCTGGACCGTCGACGGGCCGCGGTGGGGCAGTCTCCGTCCGGGTTTCGGCGCCAGCCCATGGAAGTTCGGTCCGGAGCTGGGCTTCGGATGGGCGATGGCCGGGCGGTTGGACCGGCAGCTGCTGTTGGTCAAGACCTGCTGGGGCGGCAAGAGCCTCCGGCGGGACTTCCTCCCGCCCGGCTCCGCACTGCCCTCCGAAGAAGAACTCCGCCAGGAACTCGAGCGCTACCGAAGGAAGAAACCCGAGGCCACGCTGGAAGAGGTGAAATCGCGCTACGGCGACTGCTACCGGAGCATGATCGGCCATGTCCGCCGTGTGTTGGACAACCTGGACCAATACTTCCCCGACTACGATGAAAAGGCCGGGTACGAGCTGGCCGGTTTCGTCTGGTTCCAAGGCTGGAATGACAAGGTTGACGGCCGCCAGCGAGCCGAGAAGTACGCTGGATACACCGAGCGGTCGGCACAACTCATCCGAGACGTGCGTGCCGAATTGGCCAGCCCCAACCTGCCGGTGGTGATCGGGGAACTGGGCGTGGGCGGCCAACCGGGAGACTTCCAAAGGGCCCAGAGAGCCGCGGCAGAACTGCCCGAGTTCCAGGGGACGGTGCGGTTCGTGCAAACGCATCAGTTCTGGGATCCCGAGCTGGAAGAAATGGTCCGGCAAGGCCTTTGGAAGGGGCCCGAGTGGCCGCGATTCTACAACCGCGGCAGCGACCGGGGCTACCATTACCTGGGAAGCGGCAAGATCATGTACCAAATGGGCACGGCCTTCGGCCAGGCGATGGCGGAACTGCTGGAAGCGAATGGCCGTTGACGTTCACCCGCAGTGTCAGAGCCAAACGGCCGGTCCAGGAGAACATCGAGCGGGCCGGGCACCGGCCATGCCCCAAGCCGGCTGGAATGGCTCGGGAGTGGAGTCGTGGATCCTCGTCTCAGACGACGTTTTGACCTGGTGCTGGAGGAGGTCCTCCGGGAATTGCCGCCCCTGGTGCACCAGCTGATCGAAAAGGTGCCGCTCCACGTGGAGGACTATCCCTCGCCGGAGGTCATGGCACGCACGGGCGTGCGCGACCGCAGACAGCTGTGTGGGCTGTACACGGGTATCCCCATCACCCACAAAAGTGTCCAGCATTCCGGCACCCTGCCCGACGTGGTGACCATCTACCGGGAGGGCATCCTGGCGGCGGCGACGGGCCCGGACGGGCGCGTGCGCAAGAGGCGATTGCGTCAGGAGATCCGCACCACCATCCTGCACGAATTGGCCCACCATCATGGCATGGACGAAGACGAGTTGCGGCGACTGGGCTACGGCTGAGCCGCCGTGGGATAGGCCTCCGGCCTCTCAGCATGCTGGGCCGCTCCGCGGGCGGGGGCGAGCCGCCAGGGTGATTCGGCCGAGAGACCCGTCACCAGCCCGGCCGCCCCATTGCCGACAGCCCCGGTGATCATTCCATGGAGGGTTGCCGCAGGTCGTCAAACTCACCACACGCGACCGCTTCCGAAGTGTGCGCCGTTCATGGCCCTGGCAGGGCCGGGCGGGCCAAGTTAAAATGTCACTTTTACTTGTTGCAACTGGAGGAGGCCCTATGGCACGGATCCTGGCGAAGAGCGAACTGGCCCCGAAGATCCATGAAATCGTGGTCGAAGCGCCGCGGATTGCCCGCAAGGCCCTTCCTGGCCACTTCGTGGTGGTCATGCCCGACGAGCACGGCGAACGGATACCGCTGACGATCGCCGATTTTGACCGTCACCAGGGTACGATCACGCTGGTGATGATGGTCGTGGGCGCCAGCACCCTGAAGTTGTCCCGGCTGGAGGTCGGCCAGTCGTTCTATGCCTTGATCGGGCCGTTGGGCAAACCCTCCGAAGTGGAGGCTGCCGGGACGGTGGTCATGGTGGCCGGGGGGGTGGGTGCGGCCCCCGTGTACCCGATTGCCCGCGCCTTTTACGAGCTGGGTGATCGAGTGATCACCATCCAAGGGGCACGGTCGCGGGAGCTGTTGTTTTGGACAGATCGGCTGGCTGCGGTCAGCCACCGGCATATCATCACCACCGACGACGGCAGCTTCGGGCGCAAGGGGCTGGTGACCGATCCGCTACGGGAGGTGCTCGAGGAGGATCGGGACAAGGCGATTGGCTGCGTGTACGCCATTGGCCCGGCGGTGATGATGAAGTTCTGCGCCAGGACCACTGAGCCCTTCGGGGTGAAGACCGTGGTGAGCCTGAATTCGATCATGGTGGACGGCACGGGGATGTGTGGCGGCTGTCGCGTGGACGTGGGTGGTCAGACGTTGTTCACCTGTGTCGACGGCCCCGAATTTGACGGACACCGCGTCGACTGGGACCTGCTCATCTCGCGGCAGAACATCTACCATGAGCAGGAAGCTTGTTCGCTGGAAAAATACCTGCAACAGTTTCAAGGTGAACATGCGACATGAAGGAAGCTGACCAACCGCAAGGGAAGAAGAAAAAGAAGGTCATCAAGCACCGGGTTGCCATGCCCGAGCAGGATCCGGAGGTACGGATCCGGAATTTCGACGAAGTGCCGCTGGGTTACACGCCCGAGCAGGCCCAGGCGGAGGCGCGCCGTTGTCTGCAGTGCAAAAAGCCCAAGTGCATCGACGGCTGTCCGGTGGCAGTGGATATCCCCGGGTTCGTCGACTTGGTGGCTGAAGGGAAGTTCGTCGAGGCTGCGCGGCGGATCAAGCAGACCAATTGCCTGCCGGCCATTTGTGGGCGGGTTTGTCCGCAGGAGACGCAGTGCGAGGCCCAGTGCATCTTGGGCAAGAAGCACGACCCGGCGGCCATCGGACGGCTGGAGCGATTCGCCGCCGATTACGAACGGGAGCAAGGCCTGGTGGAATTGCCCCCCAAGGCGCCTCCGACGGGCAAGAAGGTAGCCGTTGTCGGTTCCGGCCCGGCCGGGCTGACCGTGGCTGGGGACCTGATCCTCCTCGGACACGACGTGACCATTTTCGAAGCTTTCCATAAGCCCGGTGGCGTGCTGATGTACGGCATCCCCGAATTCCGCTTGCCCAAACGCATCGTCGAGGAGGAGGTAGACTACCTGCGGCGGCTCGGCGTGCGGATCGAATTGAACCAAGTGATCGGCAAGTCGATCACCCTGGACGAGTTGTTCGACGAAGAAGGATTCGACGCCGTGTTCATCGGCGTGGGTGCGGGCCTGCCGCGCTTCATGAATGTGCCCGGGGAAAACCTGGGCGGAGTCTACTCGGCCAGTGAGTATCTCACGCGGGCCAACTTGATGAAGGCCTTCGCGTTCCCCGACTACGATACACCCATCGTCTGCGGCCGTCACGTCTGTGTGATCGGTGGCGGGAACGTGGCCATGGACGCCGCTCGTACCGCCCGCCGCCTGGGGGCCGAAGAGGTGACGATCCTCTACCGCCGCTCGCGCCAGGAGATGCCCGCTCGGGCCGAGGAGATCCATCACGCCGAAGAGGAAGGAATCGTCTTCCGGCTTCTCTGCTCCCCCATCGAGTACACGGGCGACGAGCGGGGCATGGTGCGACAGGTGCGCTGCCAGCAAATGGAACTGGGGCCGCCCGACGAGTCCGGCCGCCGCCGTCCCGTGCCCATCCCCGGCGCCACGTTCACCCTGGATACGGATCTGGTGATCGTGGCCATCGGCTCGGGGGCCAACCCCCTGTTGACCCAACAGGCGCCGGGAATCAAGCTGAACCGCTGGGGCTATATCGCCGCCGACCAGCGAGGCCGAACGAGCCGCCGCGCCGTGTGGGCCGGCGGGGATATCGTCACGGGAAGCGCCACCGTGATCCTGGCCATGGGCGCAGGCAAAACCGCCGCCCGAGACATCCACCACTACCTCTCCAACCCCGACGCCCCATGGGTCGAGGAACCGAGCGCCCAGGAGGTGGCCTCCAGCGAGACGTGAGGCGGCGGGCCCCCGCCGGGCAGCCAAACCGCCCATAGCCACAAACGCCGCAACCAAAGCACAAAGCCGCACTTCATTCGTTCACGACCTGATCCGGTGAACGCCCGCCACCGTCTGGCCGCAAGTATCCGTCCACGCCCCCACCGGCCCTGTCCCCGGGGAAGATACGGTTTTTGCATTACTCAATCCACGGCGCCCCATCGGCGATGAACACCACCAACTCGGCCTTCGCGTTGACGGCGGGTGGGCGCCGAGGCCTGTTGTATCCGAGCCGTCGCCACAAGCCAGGCGACACACTCGCAGTGACAGATGGCTGCCGTCGGCGAGTCGTTTGGCCGCAAGCCTCGAGGCGTGCGCGCTGCCGGCCCAAGGTACGACGCCTGTGTTTTCGCCCTACGCATACCAACGCGCACGCCTGCGGCTCGCGGCTAAACGACCGGCTCGCCTGCCACTTGCGCCCGGCACGGCGCTGGTTGCTCGATCAGGGCTTTCGCCCTCGGGACCCGGGCAGCGGCGCGGCAAGCGTCACGTTCTGGGAGGTCCGTCGCTCGGGCTCCATTCGCGTTGGGGGGCCGTCCACGACGGACAGGGATGCCCGCCCCACAGTCCGGGTTTTGCGGCGTTACCCCGCGAGCAGTTTGGTTTTCCGGGTGTGGCAGCCGCCACGTAGGTCCGTCTCTCCGAGACGGACACCGCGTCTCGGAGAGACGCGGCTACGTCGTTGCGGTCGGTGCGGCTACGGTCAGGAAATTTCAAACTGTTGCCGGTATAACACATCAGCACGCCGGCTGGCTGAGGCGGGTGTCGATCCGCCCGATCCGACGAAGATCGGCTGCAGGCCGGCCGAGCCCTTGGTCGAGCGGCTGTTGGCGTTGTCTTGTGTCCCTTTGCTGCGGCAGCCCTTGTTGAGCGAGGTGCGACCCGAGCGGTGTTACGTCCCCGTGTTCGGGCGTGATCCAACGGCCGCCTTCACCTTTCCGGGACGTAAACCACCTCGCCGGTCTTGAGACGGTAGGCGGTGCCGAGCTTCACACCCTCGCCGCCCAGAGCTCGCAGGGTCATCCGGTAACGCTGGAGTTTGATGCCTTCCCGCCGAATGATCTCCATGTTCGGGCTTCCCGGATTCTTCAGAATAGTGATTTCGTCCTGTGCAGACAGGAGCTCCGGCAAACTGTAGTAGGAAACGAGGGCCAGAAGCAGCGCCACGGCGAAAACCATTGCCGCATCGAACAGGTTGGCCACGCTGCTGAGTGGATCGTCGTCCTGGTTTTCCAGCAGGCGGGGACGGCCGGAGAGGATGCCTCCGGGGAAGTGGTTTCTGCGTTTCATCAATCTGTTCCTGCTCCGGGGTGCAGACATCGGTAGACGTAGTCGATGTCCGAGAGGTCCTGCCAGTACCAGCGGCGCCGGGCCAGGGACATGGCGTAACACAAACCGCCCACCAACAGCCCCAGCACCGTAGTACTGAAGGCCACCACCAGATTGGTCGCCATTTGTTCGATGTTGCCCGTGGATAGCCCGATCAGCGCCGGGCCCATGGGGATGAGGGTCCCCATGAGTCCAATCATGGGCCCCACGCGGGTTCCCAGGTTCATCCGCGAGATCCTGCCGCCGGCCTCGATCTCCAAATCGGAGACCAGCTTGCCCAAGTGGAGCTCGCTCCGGAAGAGTGCTTTTCCCTTTCGGGCAAAGGTGCCGAGCAGTCCCGGATAGGGGGCCTCGGCCAGAAAGAACCGGGCCGCCGCCTCCTGCTGCGGCGGATTGGACTGATTCTGCACCAGCCCCACGTACCGGCGCCAAGGCGCTGCCCCTTTTCGCCGTTCCCGCCACTCTCGAAGGAATCCCCCCACTTCAAGGGACGACCACAAGAGAAAGCCCAACAGGAGCACGATCACCGGTACCAGAAGGGCGGTGGAAATCATGTAGAGAATTTCAACGAGCCGATCCACTTCCGTTTCCCCTCAGCCGCCTGGAATCCCTCTGCGCAGGTAATAACCCAACAGTACAAGGAAGAGGACCACCGCGGCGATACTCGCCGACAGGAACCGCGGGGGCCACCGCGGCGAAGCGGCCTCCTGCGGGCTTGGAGCTTCGACAGGAGCGAGTTCTCGCCCGCGGACTTCCTCGGTTCTTTCCGTCTTCGCCGTGGTGGCTGCTTCCGCGTCCGGGCTGGAGAGCTCCTGGGCTTTCGCCTGGTATGGAGGTGTCAGAAAATCAAGTTTACAATTACGAGTTTCGGGGACGAATCGTGTAGTTCCACTGTGGGTGCGTATCATGCGGCTGGATGTTG
>DQVB01000148.1 GCA_015661985.1 Planctomycetota bacterium
GCTCAACAACTCCAAGCCCCGCTGGTGACCGTAGTCGGACAGTTTGTGCCGCCAGATACCGATGGACGGGATCCCGGCCGCCGCGTAATGGGCCACGTCCTCTTCGAAGGACCATCGGAATGTGGTCGTTTCGTTGACTGATAGTTGGGCCATCCGTGTTGACTCCCAGTCAGGAGCGGCCAGCGAGCCACAGCCGTGCCCCGATAGTATGCTGGATCCAGAGCGGGTTGTAAAGGGCCACAGGCGGGGTATTGACGGCTCATCGGGCCATGTTTTTGCCACCCATGAGCAAGATCAACCACTGATTTGGCGGGATACCGGCCCTGTCTGAGGTCATACGCAAGGTGCCGGAGCCGCGAGTTGTCGTGCGGGCCTCTTGTGGCGCGTCCCGCCTGTCCCGCCCGAGCAGCGGACGCCCTTTGCCACACCAGACGGCCGGGTGAATAGGGAGGAGCCCGTTGCTCGGCGCGCCCGGCCCGTAGCTTGGCTCTGCAGGGCCGAAAATCCATCGTTTCGCTCGCTGCCCCCTGTACCCGGCTGAGGAGAGCCAGGCTGCTGGAGCGGCCCCGCGTCCGCCGGGTGCGACAAAAACGGGAAAAGACCGCGTACCTGGTCACCCCCAAGTTTTCGACGCCCGAGGCCCCACCCGCCCGGCCGCGCTGGCAGCAATCCCCGAACCGGCCCCTGGCCCCTTCCGTGGCGGCCGGCCAGCGCGTAGGATCCATAAGTTGGCCCCGGAAAGGGCATGGTCGGCGTGCGGGATCTTCTCACGCTCATTGTAGCGGGGGGCGGCGGATCGGGTTTCAGCGTGGTGATCGGATGGATCTGAATCCAGCTCAGCGGGAGGCTGTCGAAACGCTTTCCGGGCCGCTGTTGGTGCTGGCGGGAGCCGGTACAGGCAAGACTCGTGTGGTCACCTACCGCATTGTCCGGCTGATCCAGCACGGCGTGCCGCCGGAGCGGATCCTCGGCGTCACGTTCACCAACAAAGCGGCCGACGAGATGCACCAACGGGTGCGGGCCCTGTTGGGCGCCCGAGCGGCCCAGCGGCCGCAGATTTCCACGTTTCACTCCTTGTGCGTGCGGATCCTTCGCCGTCACATCAGCCGGTTGGGCTATCCATCGCAGTTTGCCATCCTCGATCGTCACGACCAGGAAGGTTTGGCCAGGAGCGTGTTGCGCGAGATCCGCGTGCACGATGCGGCCTTGCGTCCCGGAGAGCTGTTATGGCGCATCAGTCGCTGGAAGACCGCGTCGGTCGGCCCTGATGAGGCAGCTGCTTCGGCCATCACGGACAAGGAGCACCTGGCCGCGGCCGCTTACCGTAGGTACCAGCGGGCGTTGAAAGCCCAGGGGGCGGTCGATTTCGACGATCTGTTGCTGCTGGCCGACCAGCTATTCGTCCGTTTCGAAGGGATTCGGCAGGAGGAAGCGGGGCGGCTGGATCATTTGTTGGTCGACGAGTATCAGGACACCAACGCGGTGCAGTATCGGATCGTACGAACCCTGGCGGCGAGTCACCGCAATCTTTGCGTCGTGGGCGACGACGATCAGTCGATCTACGGCTGGCGGGGTGCAGACGTGTCCCACATCTTGCGTTTCACCCGCCATTGGCCGGACGCCAAGATCGTGCGGCTGGAGACCAATTACCGGTCCACGCGTGGGATCCTGGTGTGGGCCAATCGGCTGATCGCCTTCAACCGCCAGCGGCATGCCAAAGCATTGCGGCCGACGCAGCCCGGCCCGGAGCCGCGGATCGTGCAGGCCAACGACGGGCAGGAGGAGGCGCGCCGGGTGGTGGGCGAGATCCGCCAGCGGCTGGCCGCTTCAGGTCGCCGCCCCCGCGATTTCGCCATCCTGTTCCGCACCAATGACCAGTCGCGTCCCTTCGAAACCGAATTGCGCCGGGCAAGGGTCCCGTACGTACTGGTGGGTGGCCAATCGTTCTTCGATCGGCGCGAGGTGCGCGACCTGCTGGCCTACTTGCGGGTCGTGGCCAACCCGTCGGACGACGCTGCGCTGTTGCGCGTGATCAACGTACCGCCCCGCGGGATTGGGCCGACGGCGACGCGGCGGCTCAGCGAACGGGCCGTGGCCGGTGGGATCTCGTTATGGGAGCAGCTCGGCCGTTCGGTCGAGGATCTCCCGCCAGCCGCGCGACGGGGGGTCGAGCAGTTCCGAGAGTTGATCGAACCGTTTCGACGACAGGTCGACCAACGGCCGGTGCACGAGGTGGTGACTGAACTGATCCAGGCGGTTGGCTACCGCGACGAACTGGCCCGCTTTCACCCCGCGCCCGACCAATTCCAGTCCCGTTGGGCTGTTGTGGAGGAGGTGGTCAACGCCGCAGCCAGTTACGAGCAGAACAACGACGATGCGTCCTTGGCCGGATTCCTCGGGCACATGGCCCTGAGCAGCATGGAGGACCAGCGGGACCGCGAAGCAAAACTCCAGCGGGACGCCGTGGCGCTGCTGACGCTGCACGCCGCCAAAGGATTGGAGTTCCCCGAAGTTTACCTGGTCGGCATGGAGGAGGGTCTGTTGCCGCACAAGAAGTCGCTGGCCGCGGACGGGGCCACCATCGAAGAGGAAAGGCGGCTTTGTTACGTAGGTTTCACGCGGGCCCAACGCCGCTTGACGCTCACCCTGGCCCTCGGCCGCCGCAAGTGGGGTAAGCTTCGGCCTACGCAACCGAGCCGATTCCTGTATGAAGCCACGGGCCAAGCAGACAACCCGCGTTATCTGGAGGCCGTACGCGGCCGCCGCGCTCGGACAAGCGTCGCCCCCGGCCCACGTACGCGCCGCCCCAATCGCCGCAATCGGGGCTGAACAGCCGCTGCCTTGTTCCGCCCGGGCCGTGAACGGATACCGGGCAAGACTCGGCGCGCCGGTAGGCCGCGGACCGCCGGGACGCAACGGATCCGTATCTCAAGCCGATGTACGTCGGATCTGCGGTGGCATCGGCCGAGCGCCAGCGTGGGTTGACCGTCCGCGCCGCTGGCCGGCCGCTGCTACTGTTGCACGAAGTCGGCTTCGCGCAGGCTCAGGTAGATGTGGGAACTGAAACGAGTCGTCACCCACAACTCGCCCGGATGCGCCTCGAACAAGTACGGATAGGCCAACCCACCTTTGGCCCGGCGGGCGATCACCACAGGCTTGGTCCAAGTCTTCCCGTCGTCGCCGGAGAAGGCCAACGATAGCTCTTGGCGATGCCAACTGGCCGGTACGCTCGACCGCTGCCGGTCACCACCGTGCCGGGGCCCCGAGGTTTTCCCTTCGGGATACAATCGGTTCCACACCAGGGCGAGCCGCCCGCTGGCCAGTCGCAGCATGTAACCGGGTGCACTGCTGGCATCGATCTGGCTCGGCATAATCGTCCGCCAGGACCTTCCCTTGTCTTCGGAATACGCCTGCCAAAACCGGTCCCAATTGGTGCGCAAGAGCATCCACAGGCGGCCGTCACGCAATTCGGTCAGTGTCGGTTCCATGGCGCCGTCGTGGTCCCCGTGACCGCCCAAATCGATCAGATTGCTCCGCGTCCACGTCTTGCCTTCGTCCTCGGAAACGTAGACCCACATGCCATGGCGGCCGGGATTGCGCAGCAGGTCCTGAACCGGCACGACGATCTCCCCCGTGCTGGTTTGGATGATGTCGATCAGCGCACCGCAGTAACCGTCCAGGATCTTCTGGCGGTCGACCCACGTCCTGCCCTGATCGAGGCTGCGGATGGACCATACATCCAACCGCACGTCGTCGATCGGTTCACGTCTTGTTTCGTCCCATCCCCATTTATACGTGGACAGATCGAGGTAGACCAGGACCAACACGCCGCCGCCGGTACGGACCAGCACGCCGCTGCTCGGGATTCCCGGCGCGGGGCCGTCATAGATCTTCCTCGGCTCGGACCACGTTCGGCCATCGTCCTTCGAAACCCGCGTGGCGTTGCTCTCCACGACGAGCAGGCTGCCGTCCCCAAGCCGTGCCAACGGCCCCACCTGGCGAAACGGTAGCTCCTTACATCGCGGATGGATCCAAAGCTCTTGGGCCAGGTTGGCACTGGCCCATGCTACGGCTGCAAGACCGGCAAATGTTGCTGAAATGCGTCGGATGTTCATGGTCAGTACTCCCGCAAAACCTTCTCTCCAGTACCCGTTCACGGGTGGGGGCGGGCCCCCAACATAAGGGAGCATACATCCCCACACTCTGTTGAGTCTATCA
>DQVB01000745.1 GCA_015661985.1 Planctomycetota bacterium
CGCGAAGCGGCCCTGGTGCTCGATGGCTACGTGGCCGAAGCCGGCCTGGACCGACGCGCGGCCGACCCGGACACGGTGACGCGCGAGGCGGATACGGCGGGCGAGCAGTTCGTGGCGGGCGTGTCGGCCGAGGTGGAATCGCTGCTGGATCGCCTGGCCGCCCGGCATACCCGTTGGTATACCCGCTGGCTGTACGAACTGCTCTTCGGCGCCATGCTGGCCCTGCTGCTGGTGCGCCTGGCCAAGAACTTCTTCTACGATTCCTGGCTGGCCCCCACGCCTGCAGCGCTTTACGGCTTGGATTTCTATCTTCTCTCCCTGTTCTGGCTTCTCGTCTGGTCGTGCCTGTTGATCTGGGCCTTCACCACCCGCCTGCGGCGCGGGCTCCACAACCAGATCAACCGCCTGGCCGAAGGATGGCGCAGCTCGGAGTCCGCCCGGGCCATCTTCGGCCAACTCGAAGCGCAATGCCGCCACGTACGTCGCTTCCGCGACGACTTGGAGCGGATCAAGCAACATGTGCACAGCCTGCGGCGGCGACTCGCCCTGCCAGACGAAAAACTGGGCCACCGCCGCTAACTCCCTCCCTTGCCCCGCCGGAACAGATGCACGACTGGTATGACGATGGCCAAACCCACAGCCGACACGGCCAGCCACGGGGCGAGGATGACCAGGAACAACAGGAGATTGGCGCCGGTCTTGACCAGCGCCGAAACGGACGACCGGAAAGCACGCCGCAGCCGCGTGGCGTAAGAGACCTGGCTCTCCGGCACGTAGTCCTTGATCTCGTCCACATGGAGCTCGATCGTGGACATGGCGGTCAGATCGTCCAGCACGCGCAGCCGCCCCTCCACTCGTTCAATCTCGCCCCGGACGCGGGTCAGTTCCTTCTCCACTCGCAGCACTTCATCCAACTTGCCCGTCGCGTCCGCCAGGAGCTTCAGCAGACGTTCTTCCTCCCGCCTCTTGTTGCGCAGCCGCGCCTCCACGTCGTAGTATTCCTCGGTGACATCCCTCGAATCCCTGGTGACGCGGCGCACCTCGCCCAACCGCAGCAACTCGCCAAGGAAGGAGGCGAAGCGATCCACCGGTACGCGAAGCGTCCAGTGGCCCCGGCGAGGGGAACCGGGCGCCCCGGATTGCTCAGACCGTGCCACGTACCCTCCGTACTGACGGGTCAGCTTTTCGACCTGTTCCGGAATGCCGCTGAACTCCTCCACCACCATGTCCACGGTGGCCGTGTAGATGATCTTGCGCCGGATCGCCTCGGTGGCGGGCACCGGCGTCTGCGACTCTCCCTCCCCTCGCCGCTCCAAGACATGGTCCGGTGCCGCTTCCTCAGCCGGAGAAGACAGATCTTCACCCAGTTCGGCCGTGCCACATCCACTCACCAACAACAAGAGAAGGGGAAAACATCGCATCGTCAAGGTCCTACGGGGGCCAACCGGCCGCAACCAATGGGGTAACACCCGCCCAGTGACCACGCCCCAACGGCAAACTTCATGCGGCAATACATCGGGCACCCGGCACGCTCGCACCGCAAACACATCCACCCGCTCCCCGCATCACTGCCCAGCCAGGACTTTGGCGGAAAACAGGGGACGTCCGAGCCGCCATCAGTTGAGATCCCTTTGCAGGGCGTCTTATTCCCCAGCTGGCGAGGGCGGCGCTCGGCTTGGCCGAGTTGAAGCCCCCCCCTCTATTTGCCAACAAGAATCCTCCGATTTACGCGCCCCCGGCCAGGGGGGTGGAGTGGTTTTTGGTCACCGATGCGGCTATAGTTGATGGAATGCCTTTGCGCGAGGAAAAGGCGACAGGGTGGCGCTGTCCGCTGAGATGAACGGTCCGCGGTGGTGCTTTCGCCCAGGGAGGGCCGACGGCGATGTGCCCGGGCCGGACAGCACCTGGTTGAGGCCGGCGACAGATGGGGGCGCGGGAGGTGCTCCGGCGAGGCGGGGGCTTGCGACGGGCCGCGAGGCGTGCGCTGGGATCGCGACCGGTCGTCGCGGGGCGTGCCAGCCATCTCGGCTGTGGCCCACAGGCCGGATTGGCCTTGTCGGTTTCGGTTCCCCACGACGGCGGCCGTGTGGGGCTGACGGCAGGCAAGCGGGCCGCGTGCAACGTGTATCCCCAGGGCGAGTTGACTTCGCGTGGGTTGGTCGTTAGCTATGGGGAAAGCTGACGTCGTTGCTTTTGGCCGCAGGAAAGGGTAGCACCCGAAGGCGCAGGGGACCCATGCGAAGCTTTTATTGTCAAAGGATGATCATGTATTTGACGACAGAGCAGAAGGCAGACGGCCGCGAGGGGTTCCGGGCGCAAGTGGCCGAGAACTTGTCGCGGCGAGACTTTCTCCTGGGCAGTTTCGCCGCCGGGGTGGTGTCGGCCGGCAGCCTGGGGGCCTTCTATTTCGGCTATGATCAGTCGCTGAGCAAGCCTCTGCGCGTGGGGGTATTGGGCACGGGCGACGAAGGCAGCGTGCTGATCGGCGCGACCAATCCGGAGTTCGTCCAGATCCGGGCGATCGCCGACATCCGCCCCTACAACATCTACCGCGCTTTTCATGGTGACGTGTACAGCGAGGCGGCTGAGGCGGCCCGTCCTGGCCTTTTGGCCAAATACGGCTGGAAGACGGAGAGCGAAGCCCGCAAGCACGTGAAGGTCTACGACGCCGAACAGGGGGGCTACGAAGAGCTGATCAAGAATGCACGGCGTGACGGGATCGAAGCGGTGATCATCGCCCTGCCTTTGCACCTCCACGCCCCGGCCGCCCTTGCGGCGATGAAGGCCGGTTTGCATGTCTTGACCGAAAAGCTCATGGCCAAGACGATACGGGACTGCAAACAGATGGCCCGGGTGGCGGCTGAGACGCACAAGTACTTGGCCACCGGCCACCAGCGGCACTACAACATCCTCTATGCCGAAGCGCAGGAGACGATCCGCCGCGGCGTGCTGGGCGAGGTGCACTACATCCGCGCCCAGTGGCACCGGGGGAACCTGCCCGGCAATGATAGCTGGCAGCAACCCATGCCCAAGGGGATCAAGCCGGACGACCCCCAGGCCGAACGACTGCTGAAGGAACTGGAGAGTTGGGAGAAGCGCCTGGCTGCGGCCCGGGGGCGCCAGATCGAAGTGTGGCAGAAACGGGTGGCCCAGAAGCGGGCGCAGATCGCTGACGAGATCCTCAAGGACACGGCCGCCCGGTTCGGTTACGAGGATGCCCGGTTCGACGACGGACGCGGAGGCACCTACTACCGTCCAGCCGCCGAAGAGCTGATCCGCTGGCGGCTCTGGGACCGCACCGGCGGCGGCCTGATGGCCGAGTTGGGCAGCCACCAGCTGGATGCGGCCAGCATCTTCATCGCCGCGGTGCACGGGGGCAAGAAGCAATATCCGCTGAGCGTTGCCGCTATGGCCAACCGCCCCGTTTTCCCGCGCGATCGGGACGTGGAGGATCATGTCTATTGCCTGCTGGAGTTCCCCCATCCCGATTACGATCCGAAAGACCCGATCCGGAAGCTGAAGAAGATCGGTGTGCAGTACGCTTCGATCAACGGCAACGGCTTCGGCGGCTATGGGGAAATCGTTTTCGGTACCGAAGGGACACTGATTCTGGAGCGGGAAAAAGAGGCGATGCTTTCCGGCGGCAAGAAGCCCAGCACGGTGGCTGTGGAAGAAGGGGCAGGGCCGACGTTGGACACACAGGCCAGCGGTCCGGTGGCCGAAGCGGCTGCGGTAGCCACGCGCGACGTCAGCCGTGGCTACGCGGAACAGATCGAGCACTGGGCGTGGTGCATCCGCCAGGACCCGGAGAACCGCGACCCGGCGATCCAGCCCCGCTGCCACCCCGAAGTTGCCCTGGCCGATGCGGTGATCGCTTTGACGGCCAACCTGGCCGCGCGCAAAGGCCAGCGGATCGACTTCCGGGAGGAGTGGTTCGACCCGGCCAGTGACGAGACGCCGGAGGGCTGATGCCAGTGCCGCCCGGGAGGCGATGTGGCGCGGTGATCGGATAACACGACAAGGCACGACGCGATGAATCTGACTGCGGAACATCAAGCGGTAGGCAAGGAGAATCTCCATGCCGCGTTGGGGAGCCGGGCTCTGCGCCGGGAGTTCCTTCAGAAGGGGATCGCACGAGGGATCCGGTCCAAACAAGGGCTGGGCCCATACTACTTCGGCTACGGCGAGGTGAACCAGCCCATACGGGTCGGCGTGCTGGGCACCGGCGACGAGGGATGCGTGCTGATCGGGGCCATCAATCCGGACTACGTGGAAGTGAAGGCGATCGCCGACATCCGCCCGTACAACCGTCACCGGGCCTTCCACGGAGATGCCTATAGCCCGGCCGCGTTGAAGGCTCGCCCGGGGCTGATGGCCATCTACGGCTGGCGATCCGAAGAGGAAGCCCGCCGGCACGTGAAGGTGTATCACGATTATCGCGAGCTGTTGGCCAACGAGCCGGACATCGAGGCGGTGATCATTGCCCTCCCGTTGCACTTGCACGCCCCGGCGGCCATTGCGGCGATGAAGGCGGGCAAGCACGTGCTGACCGAGAAACTCATGGGACACAGCGTGCGCGAGTGTAAGGAAATGGCCCAGGTGGCTGCCCAGACGGGCCTGTACATGGCCACCGGCCACCAGCGACACTATAACATCCTCTACGACAACGCCGTCTATCTGATCCGCAGCGGGCTTCTGGGCCAGCTGCATTACATCCGAGCCCAGTGGCATCGTGCTAATCTGCCGGACCGGGACAGCTGGAAGCAGCCCCTGCCGCGCGAGGCCAAGCCCGACGATTCGCTGGCCGGCACGCTGGAAGAACAGCTCCGCCGCTGGCAGCAAAAACTGGCCGAACTGAAGCGCATCGAAAAGCCCACGGAGAAGGATCTCCAGGAGATCGCCCTGTGGGAGCGACGGGTGCGGCAGAAGCAGGCGCAGCTGGAGGATGTCATCCTGGCCAGCGGCCCCCAGAGCGCCACGAAGTACGGCTACCAGGACAAGGAGATCCGCGATGCGGCCGGCCAGGTCGTTTACCGCCGCCCGGCCATCGAGGAGCTCATCCGCTGGCGGCTCTGGGACCGCACCGGCGGCGGCCTGATGGCCGAGCTGGGCAGCCATCAGCTGGATGCAGCCAGCATCTTCATCGCCGCCGTGCATGGCGGCAAGAAGCAGCGGCCGTTGAGCGTAGTGGCCGCAGCCAACCGCCCGCTTTTCCCGCCCGATCGGGACGTGGAAGACCATGTTTTCTGTCTGTTTGAATTCCCCGCGCCGGATTATGACCCCCAGAGCGAGGACGGGCGGATGAAGAAGATCGGTGTGGCCTACGCCTCGATCAACGGCAACGGCTGGGGTGGCTACGGGGAGACCGTTTTCGGCACCGAAGGCACGTTGATCCTCCAGCGCGAGCTGGAAGGACTCCTCTACAAGGGCTCGGCCGTCAATGGCAAGACGCGGGTCGTGACGAAGAAAGAAGCCGGCCAACAGCGTCCCGTGCTGGAAACGACCGGAGACGGCGACCCCCTGTCCGCGGCCATCGGGCTGCAAGGGCTGGACGTGACCGAACGGGGCTACGCCGAACAGATCGAACATTGGGCCTGGTGCATCCGCAATCCCGACCCCGAGAACAAACCCCGCTGCCATCCGGAAGTGGCCTTGGCCGATGCGGTGATCGCCCTGACGGCCAACCGGGCGGCCCGCGAAGGCCGTCGGATCGAATTCCGTCCGGAATGGTTCGATCCAAACGACCCGGCCACGCCGGAAGGCGAAAAGCCAGACCCGGGCCGCTACGCTTGAACCGCTCCGCCCGGGCCGTTATCGTGGGGACTGCCATCTGGGCAGCCGGACCCACCCGCGGTCGGGCTGTTGCCTTCATCCCGCTGGAAGCAAGGAGAATCCAATGGAAAAGTGGCCTATTGGTGTGTTTGCCAGCATCGATGCCGGATTGGGCGTGAAGCTGGATGTGGCCCACGAACTGGGGATCCCCACCATCCAACTGCACGCGCCTCAGAAGAAGACGCGCACGCCGGACAGTGCCCAGGCCTTCCTGGATCGCCTCCGCCAGCTGGGTATCACCATCACGGCCGTCTTCGGCGGATTCGAAGGGGAAAGCTATGCCGATATCCCCACGGTACAGAAGACCGTGGGCCTGGTGCCGCCGGAAACCCGGGCCGAGCGGACCCAGGAAATGAAGGAGATCGCCGACTTCGCCCGCCTGCTGGGCGTCGATGTCGTGGCCCTCCACGTGGGCTTCGTGCCCCACGATCGCTCAGACCCGTTGTACGGCGAAGTGGTGGCTGTGACGCGCGAGATCTGCGACCATTGCCAGGGCAACAACCAACGACTCCACCTGGAGACCGGCCAGGAAACGGCCGACACACTGCTGCAGTTCATCGCCGATGTGGACCGGGACAACCTGTTCATCAATTTCGACCCAGCCAACATGATCTTGTACGGCTCGGGCGACCCGATCGAGGCGCTCAAGAAAGTGGGGCATCTGGTACGCAGCGTCCATTGCAAGGATGGCAAATGGTCCCAGCGCCCCGGCGAGGAGTGGGGTGCTGAAGTGCCCTTGGGCGAAGGCGACGTGGACATTGAGCGCTTCCTGCGCACGCTGGATGAGCTCGGCTATACCGGCCCGCTGACCATCGAACGCGAGATCCCCCAGGAACCGGAACGCCAGAAAGCGGAAATCGGCCGCGGGGTCGAACTGCTCAACCAGCTGAAGGCCAAGATCGGCTGACTCCCCCATTGAAGGATGCTGTAATGCCCGAGATCGCTGTGGCCGTCCCACACCAGCTGGATCAGGCAGAGGCTACCCGCCGACTTCAGCACGGCGCCGGTGTTCTGAAGAATACCTTCTCCGGACACTTCAGCGACCTGGAGGAAAACTGGGACGGAGACGCTGTCCAGTTTGCCTTCAAGACCTTTGGGATGAACGTCCAAGGCAAAGTGACGTCTGAACCATCCCAAGTGACGGTGAACCTGACCTTGCCGCTTGTGGCCATGATGTTCAAAGGCAAGATCGAGGAACAAATCCGGGAGCAGCTGGGCAAGATTCTGGCCTGAACATCCTCCACTCGGCGTCCCGGTCAAACCCCGGCGTTGCAAACCGGCGGGGCAGGATGGACATTGCTGTCCGTCATAAGTGGGAGAAAACGCGCAACAGGCTGGGCATCGTAGATGTCACAAAATGTGAGTTTTGCCGCATTAGCCCGAGTCGCCGGTTGAGCCCATGATTGACGGGCAAGAATGCCCAGTCGACTCCACCGTCGGCCTCGGCCGCCCCCGACGGGCACCAGTCGTCCTCAACGCCACGCTCATCCCGGCCACATGGATCCGGATGCCCGTCTTCTCGGCCATCGTTTCCACCAGCATCTCCCGCGTCCAGGTGGGACGCCTCCAGCCATGCTCCAGCGGAGAGGACGACACCACCTCCC
>DQVB01000713.1 GCA_015661985.1 Planctomycetota bacterium
CTTTTGGATGCGCCGGTCGAGGCGGCCGCGCTGGTCGACGTGGCGCTCGGGGAGAAGGCCCAGTACGTGGTGGCGTCGTGGGATCCGGCGCTGGTCGAGTACCTGGCCCGGGAGTCGTCGCGATGGCCCGGCCGCGTGGGTGTGGTTTGGCTTGACCCCCCCGGCCGAACACCTCGGCTGCCGGATGGCCGCTTGGAAAACCACCCGGGCGTGGTGGGGCGGGCGGACCGTTTCGTGCGCACCGAGCATCAGTACGCCGAACTGGCGGCCAGGCTTCTGGGGCACGTGTGGATCGTCGAGGATCTCGCCTGCGCCCTGGCCCTGGTACAAGGCCACGGGGCAGGCCAGGGGTTCGTCACCCTGGCCGGCCAGCGGATCGATCCGGACGGGTCGCTCACCCTGGGGCCCCGCCAAGAGGCCGGTGGCCTGGTCTCCCGTCGCAGTGAACTGCGGGCGCTGCGAGGCCAATCGGAAGAACTGCGCCGGCAGATTGCGGACGCAGGACAGAAGCTGCGCAACCTGGAAGAGCAGATCGCCGAGGATGAGGGGCGCCGAAGCTGGTTGGCACAGCAAGAGCGTGCGGCCGAGGAGGCGTTGCGCCGGCACGAGCAGAAAATGGCCGCCGCCGAGGAAGGACACAGCCAAGCCGAGCGGCAACGGCAAGTGCTCGATGCCGAGCTGCGTGTGGCAGCCGCCGATTACCAGGCCACAGCCCGCTCGCTGGACTCCGCGCGCACCGAACAGGCCGCCCTGCAATCAGCTCTGGCCGACACGGAACGATCGGTGGCCGAACAGGCCGACCAGATCGAGCGCCTGCAGAGCGAACAACAAACCCGCCAGCGACACGTCACGGAAACCAAAGTCGAGCTGGCCAAGAGCGAAGAACGCCTGGATAACCTGCGGGCCCGCATGCACCAGTTCGAAGAAAGCCAGCAGGAACGGCTGCGGGCCATCACGGAAACCCAAAGCCGTCTGGAGGAATGCCAGCAGCGGGCGGCCGAGTCGTGCCGCCAAGTGCTGCAGGCCGAATCCGAGGTGGCCGAATTGTATCTTCGCAAAGAAGGTTTCGGCGCCGAGACCGTCCGTTTGGTGAACGAACGGGAGCGACTCCAGGCTGAACGGGCCGGCATGGCCCGACAAGCGAACGAAGCCCGCGCTGCCGTGCGCCGACTGGAAGAACAGATCCACACCCAGGATCTGGCGGCCGGACAAGTGCGTCACCAGCGCACGTCGCTGGCAGACCGCCTCCGCGAAGATTACGGTATCGAACTGTCCGAACTGGAACACGAGCCCAGTGTGGAGGAACAGCACGAGCGAGAAGCGGTGCAGCAGGAGATCGACGAGTTGCGGCGCAAGATCAGCAACATCGGTAACGTGAACCTGGAAGCCCTCGAGGAACTGGAACAGCTCGAGGCCCGCCACCGACTGCTCGCCTCGCAGTACGACGACCTGACACGCGCCAAAGCCGCCCTGGAACAAATCATCGACAAGATCAACGTGGACAGCCGGCGTCTGTTCTCCGAGACGCTGGAAACGGTGCGCGGCCACTTCCGCTCCCTGTTCCGAGACCTGTTCGGAGGCGGCCAGGCGGACATCGTGCTGGAAGAAGGTATGGATATCCTGGAAAGCGGTGTCGAGATCGTCGCCCGGCCGCCGGGCAAAGAGCCGCGCAGTATCTCCCTGTTGAGCGGCGGCGAAAAGACGCTCACCTGCGTCGCGTTGCTGCTGGCCATCTTCCGCAGTCGCCCCAGCCCGTTCTGCGTGCTGGACGAGGTGGACGCCGCCCTGGACGAGGCCAACATCGATCGCTTCACCCACGTGCTCAAAGGCTTCCTGACCTGGACCCAGTTCATCATCGTCACCCATTCGAAGAAGACCATGACGTGCGCCAATACCATTTACGGGGTGACGATGCAGGAATCCGGGGTGTCCAAACAGGTCTCGGTCCGCTTCGAGGACGTCAGCGATACAGGCGAAGTCCTCCTGCCGACCGAAGCCGACCAGTCCGCCGCTCGAGGAGGGGACGAAAAAGACGAACACCAGGCGGCCTGAAGCCGAAGTAGGTCATGCT
Organism: Planctomycetota bacterium; assembly: GCA_015661985.1. Classification (GTDB taxonomy): domain Bacteria; phylum Planctomycetota; class Planctomycetia; order Pirellulales; family Thermoguttaceae; genus SZUA-1497. Next base: position 2,072 of record DQVB01000713.1, read on the forward strand.
GTGCATGACGCAATGCTTGGCCGCCGCCGCCGCCGGCCGCGCTGAGCTGTCATATGCGGCGCCATGATCACACAGCGCCGTGACATGCCCGTCCTGACCGGACGTCCGCCGATCACCGTGCCTCGCTGGAAGTGGTGGCTGGGAGGGCTGCTCGGCCGACTGCTCATGCCTTGGCTGGAGCGACGCTACCGGCGGCGCGAAGGGCGGCTCAATGAGTTGATGCGCGCCCTGCAGGACTGCCAGGCACGCCCGCAACTCGAGGCTCTACTCGGGCCGCCCGTCTACGCGCTGGAAGGCAGCGCGTTTTCATCCACTGGCCTCGACGGAAATCGCTTTCAGCCGGACGTTGTGGAAGTCTACGTGAAGGACGGATGCGAATTTCAGTTGTGGTTTTCCGGCGGCGTGATGCGGACTTTTCTCGGTTGCGTGCCTTACACGTTGTGGGAAATCGTGACGAACATGGCCTGGCGAAAGTCCCTCCGCGAAAACATGGAATAAGCTCACCCGCAGACTCCCGCAACACATCCCGCCCCTTGCCGAAGGTCGAGCAGGTCTTGCTCTGCATCACGCCCGCGCAGGTCATGCTCCGCATCACGGAATAGCCGTCATTCACCCGGCGGTGCTCACGTGGTTTCGCGGTCCGGCCTGTTGCACCTGGACGGGATAGCGATGCCGTGCATGGGAAGCCCCAATCCGTCAGCCACATCCTGAGTTGCGCCCGCTGAACGGGTTGCCCCGGTGGAGCTAGGAAGGGCCATACCGGGGAATCTTCATCAATTCGCCGTCTTTGAGAGCCGACTGGTGGGCGATGATACCGCAGACGGTCATGTTCAACGCGTTGGTGATATCGATCCAGGGCTGGCGGTCTTCGAGGATCGCCGTGATGAACTCGTTCATCAGGTATCCGTGTGCCCCGCCGTGGCCGCCGGGCTTGACGCCCGGTGGCAGCGGCGGCCGGCGCGTATCGGGCAGCTGCTTCTCCTGGCCCTCATAGCGGCCGTAGAAGGAACCCCTTTGACCGCGAACCCGCCCGCGTTCTCCATGGTCACCCGGCGTGTCATAGCTGTTGCACATCCGCGCCATGCCGCCTTCGCCTGTGCGCAACAGCGCAATCTCCGTGCCAAAGGGGTTCTTGTAGCCGTTGTTGGCCGCCTGGTACTGGGCTACGGCGCTGGGCATCCCCATGCAAGAGACTTCGCTGAAAGGACTGCCGGTCACGCCCACGTAGTAGGCCGTTGCATGTGTGGGGTACCAGAGGGGCGGCGAGCCGGTGCGCCAACCTCGATATGAGGGAAAGGGCATCGGGGCGAAGTGGTAATACTCCCCCTCGGAATAGACCAGCTTGCCGAAACCGCCGGCCCTGTAGATCTGACGCATCGCGTACAGGTCCGCGTGATAACACGACGTTTCGAACATCATGTACTTCAGTCCGCTCTCCCTGACTGTCTCGAACAACCTGTCGGCGTCCTCAAGTGACCCCCAGACGGCCGGCACCGCGCAGGCCACGTGCTTGCCGTGCTCGAGCACCTCGATGCAATGCCGCGCGTGACTCGGCGCGTCGGTCGCCACGAACACCGCCTCAATGCGGTCGTCCTTGACCAGTTCTTCCAGCGAAGGGTAGGTCTTCTGGCAACGGCACGCTCGGGCCAAGGCGGCGCAGCGATCAGGAAACAAATCACTGACAGCCCGCACCTCCACGTTCGGATGGTCCTGAAACCCGAAGACTGCGCCGAACCCGCACGCACCGTGTCCGACGATCCCCACACGAACCTTGCGGTCCGACACGGGCCTCCATCCTTTCGAGGCCTCCGGGTCCGTGGGCGCTTCTTCGAACCCAGGAATCGTCGTTTTCGCCTTCTCCTGGGCCGGCGCCGTCCTTCGCAATCCCAGAACAGCCGCACTGAGGCCAAGGCTTTGCAGGAAACCCCGTCGTGACGTTGCGCTTCTCATGGTCGTTGCTCCTGGAAACCGAAATCCTGGGCCACGGCGAACGCCCCTCTTGCACACGCCCCGCTAAAGAATAGCCGGACCGCAAGCCGGTAACAACGTCCCGCCACGACGTAGCCCACATTGTAGCCCACATTGTAAGAGCCTGTTTCAAAAGTTTACCCGGCCGGTGCGCACTGGTGTCCCGTAACCCTTGACCCGTCGGGTAACGGGAAAGGTGATTGTGCTCACACAGGCTGCGGCAACCGAGACCAGCACCACTGGCGCCCCGGGGTCAGGCGCCGGTGATCAGGCCGACCGGGCGGCCGCCGCGCCACCACACTGGTGCCCCGGCCTCAGGCCCTTTACGCCGTAGCACTCCAAACCCGGGCTGATGAAACGTCCCGGTCCGGGGCGGACCCTGGCCCTCCCAAGCCGCGTACACGGGCCGATCGACCAAACGGTGGATTCTCGGCTCCGGAGAGCCCGAGCTGCGGGCCGGCGCCGGAAGGTCTGCAAACGTCCATCAGGGAACGCCAAGCCATCGGGCGGCAGCAGCCAGCGGGGGTGTGCAACGAAAACGGGGGCGTTGCCAACGTCCCAGAACCGTACCAGGACGAACCTTTCAGCCCGATGTCAACCCTGGCTTGCGTCCCCCCGATCAGCGGCCATCAGCGCCGATCAGCGGTCCCCCGGCCTCCGCCTCGCGCTCCACTCCGCTCCGCCGTCGCCCTCGGCAGCACCTTTGTGACGTCTGTACACACGGCCAGCCTGGCGGTATAGTCTGGCCGTGCTATCATCCACCAGCGTCCTATCAACCTGAGCTGGCGGCGCCCTATTCCACACGTTTGGGCTATGTTGTGCCGCCAAATAAGCTGTTTCCAGGCCATGAGCCACCCCGGCGCACGAAAAAACGAAGATTTTCTGATTCTTGGTGTCAGGATCGGGCCCTCTCCGGCGGATTATTTGTGAGGACTCCGAAGTCAGCACATGTTGGCATACGCTTGATGAAACGCATCTCGTTGAGGTTGGTTTTCGCGATCTGCTTTGGAGTCGGGTGTATCGCCTCTCAGCACCCGGCGCGAGGGGCAATTCTTGCCGGTGACGGAACCCCATGTTATGGTGTAACGTTCTTCCAGGTTTGGGGGGAGCTCTATACAGGGACGTTCCGTCCACTACTCAGCCTTGACGATCTGTCGTCCCAATTCGGGGCGGCCCGCGACCGGGCGGCCGAAGGCCGGGACCATCCGCAGGAGCCCGAGGGCCGGAGGCCGACGGTCAAGCCGAGCATCCAGCCAGTAACGCCTCTGGAAGGAGCATGCCAATCGACGTCGCTTTCGCAATCCGGAAGCGGCGGTTGGACTGCCGTGGCATTAGCCGGTCTGGCGTCTCGATTTTCTCCGGAAACCTTCGCCGGACGCCTGCCCCGCGAAGGAAAACTTCTCCTCCCCCACGGCCCTCCCTTCGAACTGCTGCGGCCTCCGCAGGGCTAGGCGGCTTTTCAGGAAATCCCGTTTCTTGGTGTCTCAGCACAGCGTATTACTGAAATAGAGGATAGACAAATGACGTATACTGTGAAAAAATGGAGCATGACGGCGTTGGTGGCGATCAGTGCTTTTGCACTCCTTGCCGGTTCGGCGCGTGCCACTTTTCAAATACGGATGGATGAGGGTGCTGATGGCTCGTTTGAGTGGACGCTCGACGACAATGGCAGTGTTACCTTCGATTCCACGACCATCGCAGACACCCATCCTGATATCGGCGCTATTAACGTGAACGCGTATGAGCACAACGGCTGGAAGATCCAGGTTATAGCTGCATCGTCGACAAGCCCCGGCGGTCACCCGCCCACAATCGACATCCTGTCGTTTAACGTAGAGAACGTTGGTGCGGGCAATGACGCCGATCTTGTATTGGAGGTTTCAGACATCGACTTCAATGTTCCGGCGTCGCCGATCGCTGTCCACGCCCTGCTGAACATGGCGGGGATCACGATCCCAACTGGCACGTCGGTCAAGTATACCAGCTACGCTTCGGCCAATAACACGACTTTCCAGAAAGATTTCGCTACCTCGACGCTGAGCCTTGCCACCAGCGATGTCGTCAGGACTTCCGCAGGCCCCTTTACCTACACTAGTGCCTACTCCCTTACGGGAAGGCTGGTCATCGTCGATCTAGACCAGGGCCAGTCGTTAAACGTCAACGTGGGCAAGACCTGGACAACCCCTGAGCCCGCCTCCTTGGCCGTGTTCGGCAGTTTGTTCGGGCTGGCGGGTCTGTGGTTCCGTCGGCGCAAGAGGGCGTAGAGCGTAGGGTGGGTCGAGGCCGCCGTCAGGCGCGCCGATGCCCCACCACAATGCTAGCGGAGCGATTGTACCGATCATCGCTTCGCCGGCCGAAGAAACAACGGGCGGCCCAACCCGGGCCGCCCTTTCTTTTTTGCCCCCCGCGCTGTGGCCGGTCTCCCGCGCGCGCTGTGGCCGGTCTCCCGACCGTGCCACACGACCCGACCGCAGGTCTCCCGTCCCACCTCCACTCGCTGCCACACCAAGCGACCGAAGGTCTCCCGCCCCCATCCTCCACTGCCCGGTTACTTCGCGCTGTGGCCGGTCTCCCGACCGTGCCACACGACCCGACCGCAGGTCTCCCGTCCCTCCTCCACCC
>DQVB01000710.1 GCA_015661985.1 Planctomycetota bacterium
CGAGCCGCTCAAGATGGCCGACCTGACCCAGTCGCTCCAGGGCCGCACGGGCCATCTGGGGCCAGAGTTCCGGACAGAGCTTGCCCGCCACAGCCGCCAACATCCGCTCCTTGGCGCTGCGGTCGTCTTCCAGGAGGATATGCGTCAGCAGCGCCCCGCGCCGGCTCAACAACAGTGCAGGCTGGCCGGTCGACTGGCCTTTGTCGTTGAACCAATAGCCGACGACGCGCGCGTCGGAAGAGACCGGCTCGGCCGCCGTGATGTTCCACGAAGCCTGCCGCACCCGTTCAGGCAGCCCCGGCACGTCGTCCGCCTCAAAGCGCATCTCAGCAAACCAGCCGCGCCGCTTCTGCGACACGTACCGGAGCTGGCCGAAGCCCATCGCTTCAGCCAGCGGCGCGGGGACGCTGTAGGCGATAAACACCTTGCCGCCGTTGCGGACGAACTCGACCAACCTCGCCGTGGCCCGGCTTCCCAACCGTGGATGATACGGCACGATGACCAGTCGCCGCGTCCCCAGCGCGGGGGCGGCCAGTTGGCTGTCCGTGATCGGGTCCCACACCAGGCCGATCCGCTGGAGCATCTCGCCCACCCGCTCGACCACCTCGGCCGCAAAGGCCACCTCGCGCTGGCCGCCGTGCACTTCCGGATCGGGCACCAGCAAGGCCACGTCGTGCCATACCGCCGTCAACCGGCGGACGCGTACGGCCGTGTCCACCGGTCGGCCGCGCCAGCAGGAGATGCGTATCCCGTCGATCCGATGCCACCCAGCCGGTTCATCCTCGGGGCGAAAGGCCGATTTGGTAAAACGCAGCGTCTGCCATCCGGCCTTGGCCAAATTCGCCCCGGCGCCGTACCAGCCTTTACCGCTGCGGAAATAGAGCGTCACGTGGCCGATGGCCTCGGGCTTCTCCGCGGCCATCTCCAGCCGGAATTCCGCGGGCACGGACAGATCCAGCTCGATGCTGCGGTCGTGGATCGTACGCGGTAATTCCCTCTGGCTACCAAAGGGGGCCGAAAACTCAAGATATCTTTTCCCCCCATGCATGGCCACTTCCACGGGCGGAGTGCCTGCGCCGGCTTCCCACGCCTGTTGCGCCGCGGCCGCCTGGCGGTAATCGAAGGCGTCGATCACCCGCTCACGCTCTGCCGCAGCGAGACTGAAGACCAACAGTATCAACCCGTTGCCCATAGCCACCACTCCTTTTCACGTAAGCGCCCCATCACCTCGAGCCGTCACCACGCCACGGGTCGCCACACGTTGTGGAAAGCACCCGGCCGCCCGCCAGGCCGTAGACGCCCCCAAGTCTATCGCGGCGCGGGTCCGGCACGCAACCCACGGCGGGCCGTGAAACCCGAATCAGGACAGTTGCACCGGGCGGCACGCAGAATCGTGGCTCTCGCCAGCCGGGATTTGCTGCGCCTTGAAGCGAAATCTGCTCGGTTCGGCGAGCCCCGCTACAATAGTGGCGCTGTCCAAATCAAAGAAGCCGGGCCCGGCTCGCGACGTTGATCAGGATCAGGAGAAGCTGGCCGACCAGGACGACAGTCGCCAAGAAGTGGCCCACAAGGGATACCCGGGAGTGGCCCCGGAGGCCGTAGCTTGGCAGTTCGCGCAGGAGGAAAAACAAGACACTGATCCCGTTGACCAGACCGCCTATCATGAAGCCGCCCAGCAGCCCCACATAGACGATCGCAAACCATTCGTCCATACAGCCTTCGTAGTAGAAGGTGTAACGGTAGGAGGCGTAGCCGATCGGTCCGAGGACGAGAAGGGAGGTGATGTACCCGCGGATCGACCTGCGTAACTGGTAATACGACATTGGCTTCGATCCTCCCGGTGCAGCCTGACCCACATGCCGTGCCCAGGCACATCCGCTAGACACAGATCGATTGTACTAAACCGCCGGACGCCGGCTCAACGCATTTTGGTCGCCCGGCAAGGAAGGCGCCGCCGGACGCCAGGTCTTTTCCCAGGCCAAGGCATCTCTCACCGCGCGCGGCGCGGACGATAGATGCCCGTGGCCAGTCCCAGATGGGCCGCGGCCGCCCCGGCCAAGGTTTCCGAGAAGGTGGGATGGGGGTGGACCGATTCGGCCACGCCGCGCACATGGGCGCCCATTTCGATGGCCAGCACGGCTTCGCTGACCGGATCGCCTGCGCCGGGGCCGACGATGCCGCAGCCGAGCACCTGTTGGGTTTCCGGATCGATCCGCCACCTGGTCACCCCCTTCGGTCCCGCCGGCCGCCTGTGCCCGGCCGCTGGCCGCCCACGGAAACACGGTCACCTGGACGCTGCGGCCTTGCCTTTGCGCTTCTTGCTGGGTCCGTCCTGCCCAGCCGATTTCCGGGTCGGTAAACACCACGGCACGAATGGCCCGCGGGTTGAATTCGGCGGCCTGGCCAGCCAGAGAAAACAGGCGGTCACACCTACGCTATTGACTTTGCGTCCGCGCTCTGATCGACTCGGGGGGAGGTGGGACCAAAGGGTCTGTTGTGAGTGTGCCGCGGCAATGACGGAGGGATCAGATGGCCAGGCCACTGCGAATCGAGTACCCCGGGGCGCACTACCACGTGACCAATCCAGGCAATAAGTCGTTGTAGCGATTGTTCAATCCTTGTAGGGATTGTAAGGAAAAACCAGTGACAGCGGAAGGGCATGAGCGGTGGCTTGATATCTTGTCCCTGCTCGACGGGCGGCCGGCACGCCCGTATGTGGCCGAAAAGGCGATTGAGCTTGGCCGTAGCGGGGTGAGCAAGATGTCCGAGATCACGGGCACGAGTCGCCCGACGATCATGCAGGAAGTCGCCTGACCAACTCGCCAGAACACAGCATTTGACAATAACTCCGAACCACTTCGTCACCGACGAACAATTCTATCCTCTTCTCAGCGCTTGGTCCGGCAACATTGCCCGCTTGCCCGAACCCGGACGGGCGTTCTACATCTGGGGC
>DQVB01000518.1 GCA_015661985.1 Planctomycetota bacterium
CTTCCCGTGTGGGCGTTTTGCCGCTTCTACTACTTCGCGTTTTACGTCATCCAACACTACGTTGATTCACACTATCGGTTTTCCGGCCTGCTTGCGTTCCTGCACTACGCCATATGCCAACGTCGTCACGAACGCAAGGGTGTGGCATAATGAGCCGCTCAACCGGACCCGGTGCCGCCGGGCGGGGTTTGTGGTAGGATCCGTGTCCTCCGTCCGGCAGCACTGCATCCCACACGATCCTGTCCCGCGCCCGCTCCAACTTCCGGCGGAACGTCTCCTCCGAAGCATACTGCTCCCGGCCATGGATGATCGCAAACAACCGACGCAGGTCGACCAGCAACCGCTCCCCCTACACTCGGTTCTTCTGGTTCGGATGGTCCACCAGAAACTTCACATCCCGGATCAAATGGGCCAGGCAACACGGCACCAAAGCCCGGAAATCCTTCATGTACTTGCGGTAGGCGCTGAGGGAGTCACAATCCACGACCCCCCGAAAACTCTTCCCCCAGCACTTCGATCAACACCTCGCTGCCACGGGATGGCGAAATCTTGTACACCGAATACAGATACGCCCGGAAACACCACGTCCACGGCCGGCGGCCGTTCTCCTTGTGGCCCGTCTCGTCCAACTGCAACCGCTCCTCCAATGCCATCAGGGACAACAATGCTTCGCAGGGTTCCTCCAACGCGTCGCTCACCTTGGGTACCAGTTTCCGCGGCGTGCCCCGACGGATCCGCACCCCTATCACGTCCCGAACATACTTGCGGATCGCCGGAAACGACATGTGGCACACCCCCTCGAGGAAGCCCAGCAACAGCCGCAGGCGCGCCTTCGCAGCAGCGCATCGCGGACATCCGTGTAGCCGGTTGCTCTGTGCCATGATGTCCGCAAGGTCCACGAAAGCTCCCCGGCCACCCGGAGCAATTTTCGCAGGCCGGACGGCGTGCTGGCAGGATCAGTGAGTTTGCCCTGGAGCGGGCACCTGCAGGCGGCGCGGGCCTTCGAAAAAGGGTGGGGCTCCAGCCGTATTGGGAAGGAGGAACTGGAGCTGCGATCGGCTGGGAGGAGCCGACAGGTGTGGGCGCATGGTGGCCCCTCTGCCGGTCTGGGACGCACTTTCCGGCCACGTTGTGGGCAGAAGCTGGCCGAGCCACTCTTGACAACCCCCGGCCCTGTTATACTGGAAACCCATCGATCGGACGGGCCTTGGCCGGAGAATCCGCGAACGGTTACTGGCAACGAGGGGCGGCTGGCGGGCTTGTCGGCCGAGCGGAGGTTCAGCCTTCATCGGTCAACAGGGACAGGATGTCCAGGGCCGGCAGTGCGCATGCCGGACGCCGATTCGGGGCTTGACCGGCCTGTTGTTCCCAGACGCTCACGGCGTAGCGGACATATTGTTCGCGGGACTCTTCCAACAGGGCATCGGGCAGCTGTCGGCGGAGTTCCGGCCAGAGGGCCTTGAGCCGTTCCAGGGCAGCGGCATCGCCATCGATGGCGTCGTAGACCAGATCGTCGAGTTGTTCGAGCTCGGCGATGACGTTGGGGTCCTGTTGTTCGAGCACGGCCACCGGCGCCGGCGCCATGGCCGTGGCATGGGGCTGAAGGCCCGATTGGTCGAGGCGGTGTGGGTCGCCCGTGTCCGTCTGGGCTGGCCGAACCGGTCCGCTCGTCTCGGAGCGTTCCCCAGGACGGGGCGACGTGGCGGCCTGGGGCGGCGCGGCCACGGGGCCCCGAAACCGGCGGGCGCCCGTCCCCGGGGAGGCCTCAAGCTGTTCGAGCAGCTCCAGACCCAGTGCGGGGAGGTCTTCCGGGTCCACTTCACCGCGGATGGCGGTCATACGGTTGGCCAGCCACCGGATGTTGCCCGTTTTCAGCACGCGATGGATGAGTCGTGGCCACGCGTCGATGGGAGCCAGTTCGGCGGGTGGTGTGCCGTCCAGATCCAGCAGCATCACATCGTACAAGCGGCGCACGCGTCGGCGTTCTTCGTTGGCGTCGGCCAATCCTACCAGGCGAAACGGGCGCCGGGGCGAGAACCGCAGGCCGGTGGAAAAGGACAATTCGCTCCGATATTGGGGTGGGAAGCAGTTGATCACCCCGGCGATCACATCCCGTGAAGGGGGGCCGCCGGCGATGGCCACGGTCTGGGAAAGCAGCGTGGCCTGGACCACGGCGGCCATCCACTCTGGGCCGGGGGCTTTGCCCACTTTGAGCAACAGGGCCGCATCGACCGCGGCCGCGCGGCCTGGCAAGGCGAACGGGGGCAGGCGGGGTGGGACGCGGCCGTGGAGTTTCATCGCCCCGGCCGCCTCGGCAGCCCGCACCACGGCGAAGGGGTTGTTGGCGAAGCGAGCCAGCGTATCGGGGGCCAGGATGAGGCACTGGGTGTACGACCGCTGGCCACCCCGCCCGCTGTACTCCCATCCGGCCGCCGTCGTACGACTGACGCAATAGGCCCCGCTGGGCAGACGGTGGAAATTGATGCTCCTTGCCTCGCGGCCCGTTCCCAGCAGGGCCCCGTGGGACGGGCCCCAGGCGCTCAGGTGGCGGGCGTCGGCCCCACACACCCCGGGGCTGGTCGCCACCAGGTGATACCCGGCGGCGTGATCGGTCTGGGCAGACGTGAAGACAGCTTGTTCGATCAACTCCATCGCGCTCGGTCCGTTCTGCTCGACAACGACTCGGTTGGCCACTGGTTGTTGAGGCGCTTGGCCGGCTCAGCTATTCACGGCGCCGCCCGGGGGGCGACACGGATTTCAAGCGGACGGCTTGCGCCGATTGAGGCGTTCCAGGAGCCAGTCGAAGGGCTCCACGATCCCGTGCGGTTCCACTCTCAGGGGCACTTGGACACGTCTTCCGTCACGCAGGACGCAGAGGGCGGAACCGCCAGCCACGCCGGCAGCAAAGAAGCGGCAGACCTGAAGCCGCTGGCTGCACTGTTGCCACAGGCCCGCCGCATGGGAGCGGGCGTAGGCTTCCGGGTCGTCCCGGCAGCCCGCGGCGCGGTCCGCTTTGGTCAGAACAACGGCCACCGGCCTGTGTGCCCAGCCCGTCTTGGGATGGGGATCCAGTTCCGCCAGGTAACTGACGAACTTCATGCTGAAGTACTCCTGGTCGCGAAGCCCATCGTCCAGACGGGCGGCGTCGACCAAGATCATCGTGGCACAGCACTTCTTCAGGAATGCGCTGATCACAGGCGTCGTGTGTGGGTGCTCGACCTCTTCCAGGATGGCTTCGCCGGACATGTCCGGAACGATCAATTCCAGGGTGCGCCGCGTCCGGGGGCGGCGGATCTGGCAATGGACCCAATTCCACCGTTCGGGCTCGTTGGGCGTCTTTTCCGGGAACCGGCATTGGGCCAAGGCCGCCACGGCTGTCTGCTGCAGTGTGATGGAAAAGGCCCCGCGCGCCAGGATCTGCAGGGGATGGACGCGGCGGGAGAGCATGTCGACCAGCATTCCCAGGTAGACCGTCTTGCCTACGCCCGTGGCCCCTACCACGGCGACCATGCGCGGTGGGCTCTTCTGGGTGGCCGCCTGGTGGGCCAAGGCCAGCGGCGCTTGGCAGTGACGGCAAAAGGGGGCGCTGACGTTGTTCTGTTCGTTGCAGATGAAGCAAGCGATCGGCTGGGCATGCTCGATCACTTTGTACGAATCCAAAGGGACCGCCACGGCCTTGGTCATACCAACACCTCCTGGGACAAAGGCTCTTCGCTGTCGGACTGTTGCAAGCCACCCGAGCCAACCAGGGTCAAGTTGCAGACGCTGATAGCGCAGCGAAAGCCGATGTTCGCCTTGCGCGACATGGCTGGTTCTCCGCTCTGGAACTGGCACGTGGCCTGGTTGTCGAAATACGTATCAAAGGCCCCACCGCGGATGCTTTTCATAGGTGCATCCAGGAGGAGTTGGCCTTCGATCAACTGGTCCGTCCGGAAATCGCTTCGGGTCCATTCCCACACGTTGCCGATCAACTGGTAGACGCCGCCCACGCTGACCCCTCCAGGCAGCTCGTCCACCGGCACCGTATCGCCGCGGCCCGAGGCCCAGAGATTGGTCCGCGAGTAATCCATCGACTCGCCCCACGGGTACCGGCGCTGGGCCCGCATCGTGGCCGACAACCGTACCGGCCAGCTGGCCGCCTTCACCCACTCGGCATCCGTGGGAAGCCGCTTGCCCACCCAGCGGGCGTAGGCCACCGCTTCGTACCAACTGATCCCCACGACCGGATGCCGCTCGCGCCCGTGGGGATAGCGCCCGTTGCGCCAGAAAGCCGGGCCGGGATGCCCCGTCTGGTCCACGAAATGCAACAGCGCCGGCAAGATCGACTCGTCCCACAGCGCCGGCTGCTCGTACCCCCGGGCCTCGACGAACTGATAGAACTGCTCGTTGGTCACCGGATAACGGTCCAGGAAGAAATGCTCCACTCGCACCACGCGGGCTTGTGCCGCCAGGATGGTCTCCTCCGGCAGCGTGCCATCTTCCAGGGCGTCGTCGATCGACCCGAGCACCACTTCTCCGTCCGGCACCAGGGCCATTTCCGTTTCCAGCGTTTCTACGGACCGCTGGAAGGAGGCCTCGTCCAGCTGCCGGGCAATCCGCGGCCGGAGCAACAGGGCATAGCGTCCCTGCCGCATCATCTGGCTGATCAGCCGATCCAGCCGGTCCGAGTCCAGATCGGAAGCGCCTTCGTGGGCTTTGGGGCAAGCCGGTTGGGCAGTGATGGCCGGTGGCGACGGCGCAGCGTCCTGCGCCGGCCTGCGCCAAACGCGGCGGGCGACCAGGCCAGCGGCCACGACACAGGCCACTGCGGCCACGGACCACCCGACCAGCTGTGGGGCCAACCCTGCAGCGCCTGCCAGGCCCGCTGCGGCAGCCCCCAAGGCGATGATCGTCAGCGGAAGTTTTCCTCTGATAGGGCTGATGCCAATCTTCACACGGCTAATACGGCGCATGCTGAACCTCGTCAACCACTGGCGACTTCCTGCTTCCGCCGTCGGGCCGCGTCCTTCTGGATCAAGGCCAATTGGGCGGCCAGTGAATCGAGCACCGGGTCGGCCCCCGGGGCTGCCTGGCCGTCAGAGTCGATCGCCCTCGACCTTGGCCCTGGCCCCGCAGTCGTCTGGATGTCCGACTCCACCTGCGTCGCCCATAACCGCTCCAGAAGACGCCTCATCCGTGTCAATTCCCCATTCCACGTTGCCCGCTCCTGGGTTACCGTCTCCCGTTCGGTGCCCAAGGTTTCGCTCAATTCCACCACTCGGCCCCGCACTGCCTCCAACTCGGTCTCCAGGGTGGCTCGCTCCTCCTGCCACCCGGCCCGCTCGGCGGCCAACGTTTCGCTCACTTCGGCCACCCGGCCGCGCAGCGTTTCCAACTCGGCCTCCAGCATGGCCCGCTCCTTCTGCCACCCGCCCCGTTCGTTGGCCAAGGTTTCGTTCAACTCGGTCAGACGGCCGCGCAGCGTTTCCCGTTCAGCTTGCAGCGAGGCGCGCTCCTCCAGCCACTGTCTCCGTTCCAGGACGAGCTTTTCGAGTTCTTCGGCGATCTTCTCCGTTTCCGAGTCGCCACCGCTCCCTCGGCAGGCCTCCAACGCCTCGCGGCACTGCTCCAGTTCGGCACGAGCGGCCACCCACTGCTCTTGGACCTCGTGGAAACCGGCCGCCAATCGGGCCAGGCCTTCCGCTTGCCTGCGCACTTCCTGGTGTGCCTGCCGGAGTGCCTCACGCTCCTCTGCCGCCTCCTCCAACAACCGCCGTAACGCCTCGGTCGCTTCGCCGTCGGCGCCGGCCCGCGAGGCCAGCTCGCGCTGCTGCCGAGAAACTTCCTCCAACAGTTGGCGTAACGCCTCGGCCGTCTGGCCGTCGGCGCCGGCCCGCGAGGCCAACTCCCGCTGCTGCTGGGCCACCTCCTGTAGCAGTTGCCGGAGCGCCTCGGTGGCTTCACCGTCCGAGCCGGTCCGCGAAGCCAGCTCGCGCTGCTGCTGGACCACTTCTTCCAGCAGCTGCCGCAACGCCTCGGCCGTCTGGCCGTCGGCACCGGCCCGCGAGGCCAGCTCGCGCTGCTGCTGGGCCACCTCCTCCAGCAACTGCCGCAACGCTTCGTTCCCCTCGCCTTCCGTGCCCGCCCGACAGGCTAGCTGTCGCTGCTGTTCGGCCACGGCCGCCCGCTGCTGGTCCAGCTCGGCAGCGTGCTGCGCCAGTTGCCTCTCGGCCTCCTCCCGCTGGCGATACCATGCTTCCTGCTGCTTCGCCAACTCCCCGGCCAATTGGCTCAGGCGCTCACACGCCCCGACGAAGAAGCGTTCCAATTCGTCCTGGGTGGCGCAAATCTCATCGAGCGACTGGCGCACGCTCTTCCACCCAGCGGTAACGGTACCGAGACCGGTGGACACAGCTCTGGGTTGATCAAAGGATTAAGGGGAAAAGAGAACCGAACGGCCGAACGGCCTCCTCACGCCAACAATCCGGCCGCCCCGATACGCCGAACAGAGCCCATTTCACCCTCGTCGGAGCCGACTTCCACTGGCTTGCCCGGGCCCCGGTTGGCCGGAATGTCCGCGATCGATCCAAAAGTAAACGTAGCTCACGTTCCCCAATGGAGCAAACCAAAAGCGGCCGCGCAACCGCCCGAGAGGTCAGAGGGGCGGTTCAGCCCGCTTGCGCAGCAAAGGCCTCCCGTGGGACGGGCTTCCAGCCTGTCACCCGCAACCCAAAAGATGCGCGCACGTGGCACACATGTGCGAGGAGTAAGACTCCAGCGAGGCTGCGCCTCAGACC